>NZ_AHCD03000038.1 GCF_000238295.3 Pseudoalteromonas rubra | reverse complement strand
TACTAATTACCCGTGAGGCTTAACCATACAACGCCAAAGTGGTTTTGTTTGTTAGAAGTTAAGAAATAAAGTAGACGAAAGAATTTAATACGCTTTTCCAGATTTTACAGAATTTGCTTGGTAACCATAGCATTTTGGAACCACCTGACTCCATGCCGAACTCAGTAGTGAAACGAAATAGCGCCGATGATAGTGTGGGGTTTCCCATGTGAAAGTAGGACATCGCCAGGGCCCAATAAAAGAAACCCGTTGCAGCAATGCAGCGGGTTTTTTGCGTTTGGAATTTAAAAAAGTGTCGATGAAGCTGTAGACAGAGCGGTGTTGTCTATTCATCCATGAAGCTGGTATCTAGCAGTCTTTGGATACACTTCCCCGTGGAGGGCTCCCGGCTCGGCGTCCATGCCTCGCGTTCATTGCGCTGCGAAGCGGTGCTTCGGTCGCAATTCACCCATGTGAAAGTAGGACATCGCCAGGGCCCAATAAAAGAAACCCGTTGCAGCAATGCAGCGGGTTTTTTGCGTTTGGAATTTAAAAAAGTGTCGATGAAGCTGTAGACAGAGCGGTGTTGTCTATTCATCCATGAAGCTGGATAGGATGTTGGAATAGGCCTGCGTTCTCTAAAAAGGCTTATTTCACCTTGCGCAAAGTAAATGTACTCGCGTTGCTCGCTGTCATTGTACTTTGCACTTAATTCATCCATGAATCTCATCGACATTCGTACTTCCATGTACGTCAAACCCGTTGCAGTAATGCAGCGGGTTTTTTGCTATGTGTGATTTAAAAAAGTTGTATAACTTACCGATCACAAAGCCCACACCATCGTCATCCCGCACTTGATACGGGAACTACTCACACGCGACACAGTGGTATGAATGGTACCCCACACCACCGTCATCTCGCACTTGATGTTGGAACTACTAACAGGCTACACGAAGAGCATGAATGGCACGTCATCAGTGCCGCAGAGCAAGGAGGAGGCTGGTTCATAAGCTTCCGATCTCGGCACTCTACCTGAATGTGTTCAGTGAAGCAGAACAATATGATGGTAGCGTTGGTCGGTAGGTAAGTACTGTTACACATAAATGTTAGTCACTTTATGCATGATGCCTCAAGGTATAGTGCACTATCAGCCCAGCTAATAGAATACGAGTTTAAGGTTCGTGCAGAATAACCGTTGCGAAAAAATGATAACTGTATATACTCACAGTAAATGCACTGTATGGAAAACCAGTTATATGCGACCACTCACCAAACGACAAGAACAAGTTTTTGAACTCATAAAAGTCTTCATTAAAGATACCGGCATGCCTCCGACTCGGGCCGAGATTGCTGAGTCGCTTGGGTTTCGTAGTGCGAATGCTGCAGAAGAACACTTAAAAGCGTTAGCGAAAAAAGGTGTTATAGAAATGGTACCAGGTGCAAGCAGGGGAATTCGGCTAGTAGAAAATGAACCTGAGCAACTAGGGTTACCCTTAGTTGGTCGAGTCGCAGCCGGAGAGCCCATTCTTGCTCAGGAGCATATTGAGAGCCACTGTTCAGTCGATCCTACAATGTTTCACCCCGCAGCCGATTATTTGTTGCGCGTTAATGGCATGAGTATGAAAAACATCGGCATTATGGATGGAGATCTACTTGCAGTACACCGTACTCAGGTTGTGAATAATGGCCAGGTTGTCGTTGCACGCGTAGAAGAAGACGTCACAGTTAAGCGCTTTGAAAAGTTAGGGAAGAAAGTCTATCTGCATGCTGAAAACGAGGACTTCTCACCCATTGAAGTTGATTTAGAGCAGCAAAGCTTTTCGGTGGAAGGCTTGGCGGTCGGTGTTATCCGAGGTGATGTTTAATTAATTTCCCTGCGCAGCCTGGATTGTCTTTTCCGGGCTGTTTTTACTTCTTGTATACACTTTTAAGTGACCATACCATTGGCGCTTGTGTATAAGTGACTCCTAACAAACAGCTATTTTTCAACTATTTCCCCGCCTGAAAAACAAAATCTACACGAGGCAAAAACTTGCTAAACGGTCAAATTTTGACTAGTTGTTAAATGGTCGTGTAGTACTCATGGGATAACCCAAGTGAAATGACAGTCATCCGATAATAAGAACCGTTGCTTCTCACGCTCGAAGCAATTGAGGGAGACGTCTAATGAAAATAGCCAAACTCATCACGATTGCGATGTGTTTATGTGTCAGTATGCTCACGTTCGCAAGCGACTACAATATGCGCACAGGTGTAACTGACATCAGTAATCAGGTATATCAGTTACACATGACCATCTTCTGGATTTGTTGTGTAATTGGCCTGATTGTCTTTTCAATTATGTTTTGGGCACTAATCCATCATCGGCGTTCTAAAGGCGCGGAGCCTGCGCAGTTTCATGAAAGTACAAAAGTTGAAATTCTCTGGACTGCTATTCCATTTTTAATTTTGGTTGCTATGGCTGTGCCTGCGACAAAAACACTGATTGCGATGGAAGACACTGATAAGGCAGATCTGACGATCAAAGTAACCGGATCACAGTGGAAGTGGCATTACGAATATTTGGGTCATGATGTCGATTTTTATTCCTTAATGTCTACACCAAGAGCTCAGATAGACAATATGGAAAGTAAGACTGAAAACTACCTGTTGGAGGTCGATAAGCCACTGGTGATCCCAACGGGTAAGAAAGTGAGGTTTTTACTGACTTCTGATGATGTGATCCATTCCTGGTGGGTACCTGATTTTGCGGTAAAAAAAGATGCTAATCCAGGGTTCATTAACGAAGCGTGGACAAATGTCAATGAGCCCGGCACCTATCGAGGCCAATGTGCAGAACTGTGCGGCAAGGATCATGGTTTTATGCCGGTCGTCGTAGAAGCCAAGCCCGAGGCGGAATTTCAGGCATGGCTTGCCAACGAAAAAGCACAGAGAACACTGGCCGCGCAGCAAGAGGCTGCGCTTTTGGACCAAACACTCAGCAAGGATGAGTTAATGGCGACCGGAGAGCGTGTTTACATGGCTTACTGTGCAGCATGTCATCAACCGACGGGGCTCGGTCTGCAAGGGGTGTTTCCTGCCTTAAAGGGAAGCGCTATGGTCACCGGCGATCTACAAGCACACATTGAAATTATTATGGACGGACGCCCTGGCACCGCGATGCAGGCTTTTGCAAAGCAGTTGTCATTAAAAGAAGTCGCCGGAGTTATCACTTACAAAAGAAATAGCTGGGGTAATGATACCGGGGAAGTTATTCAACCTAGCCAAATACAAGCTTACCTTGACGGCAAACAGGAGGAAGCCAAATGACTTCGAGTACACAGCAGGCTGCTCATGAACAAGAGCATGAACATCATGGTCCGGCAACTGGTATCAAGCGTTGGCTTTTTACGACAAATCACAAAGACATAGGATCTTTGTATTTGCTGTTTTCTTTGTTGATGTTCCTGATTGGCGGCGGCATGGCCATGATTATTCGGGCTGAATTATTTCAGCCGGGCCTTCAGCTCGTTGACCCACACTTTTTTAATCAAATGACCACAGTGCACGGGTTGATTATGGTATTCGGTGCCGTGATGCCTGCCTTTACCGGCCTGGCAAACTGGATGGTTCCAATGATGATCGGCGCACCGGATATGGCATTACCGCGCATGAACAACTGGAGTTTTTGGATTCTGCCGTTCGCTTTTCTCATATTGCTTGCCTCATTATTTATGGAAGGTGGTGGCCCGGCGTTTGGCTGGACCTTCTATGCACCGCTTTCCACCACTTACAGTAACGACAATACAGCATTGTTTGTTTTCGCAGTGCATATCATGGGGGTTAGCTCCATTATGGGCGCTATCAATGTGATCGTGACGATAGTGAACATGCGTGCGCCTGGTATGACGTGGATGAAGCTCCCATTGTTTGTGTGGACTTGGCTAATTACGGCATTTTTATTAATTGCTGTGATGCCCGTATTAGCGGGCGCCGTTACTATGGTTTTGACAGACAAGTATTTCGGCACGAGTTTCTTCGATGCAGCAGGTGGAGGTGACCCTGTGATGTTCCAGCATATTTTCTGGTTCTTTGGTCACCCGGAAGTATACATTATGATTTTGCCAGCGTTTGGCGTGATCTCTACCATAGTGCCTACCTTCTCCAGAAAGAAGCTGTTTGGATATGCTTCTATGGTATATGCAACCTCCTCCATCGCACTATTATCTTTTATTGTGTGGGCACACCATATGTTTACCACCGGTATGCCGTTGGCTGGTGAGCTGTTCTTTATGTATGCGACCATGTTGATCTCTGTGCCTACGGGTGTGAAGGTGTTCAACTGGGTGGCCACAATGTGGCGTGGCTCCATCAGTTTTGAAGTCCCTATGCTATTTGCTATCGCGTTTATTGTGTTGTTTACACTCGGTGGTTTTTCCGGGTTGATGCTGGCCATTACCCCTGCCGATTTCCAGTATCACGACACTTATTTTGTGGTCGCACATTTTCACTATGTATTGGTTACGGGGGCGGTCTTCTCAATCATGGCGGCCGCTTACTACTGGTTACCTAAGTGGACTGGTTATATGTATAGCGAGACATTGGCGAAGTGGCATTTTTGGCTGTCTCTGGTGAGTGTGAATATCCTGTTTTTCCCAATGCATTTTGTGGGGCTTGCGGGCATGCCGCGACGGATCCCGGATTATGCGCTTCAGTTTGCTGATTTCAATGCCTTGATCAGCATTGGTGGTTTTGCATTTGGCTTATCGCAGTTGCTATTTGTGGCTGTGGTATTTAAGTGTATCGCAGGCGGTCAGCGTGCGCCTGCCAAAGTATGGGATGGTGCAGAAGGGTTGGAGTGGGATGTTGCTTCGCCAGCACCTTACCATACTTTCAGCACGCCACCTGAGGTGAAATGATGCATACCGCGTTACTGAGAAAACTCGTGTTATTGGTTCTGGGTATGTTTGCATTTGCATTTGCTCTGGTCCCGCTGTACGACGTGTTCTGTGACATAACAGGCTTAAATGGCAAAGTAGAGTTGACCGCCGCTGAGGCCAGCGAAGAGCAAGACTTGGCAAGGCAGGTCGATGTGAGTTTCACAACCCATACGCAAGGGCAGGCGCCGTTCAAAGTAAAAGCTGCGACATATCAGGTAACAGTGACGCCCGGTACATTAACCGAAGTGAACTTTACGGCCGAGAACCTGAGTGGAGATGCTCGGGTTATGCAGGCAATTCCGTCTGTTTCACCTGGCATGGCGGCTAAATACCTACACAAGCTCGCATGTTTTTGCTTTGACCAGCAAAGTATGCAGGCGCGTCAGAAAATGTCGTTTACGCTGCGCTTTTATGTGGATACAGAGCTGCCAACTGACATCGCCGAACTGACTCTTGCCTATACCTTATATGACATCACGGACAGAACCGCGACGGTTAAAAGTCCGCTATTGCACCCAGAAACAGCGTTATTCGGTGAGCTCAGGCGTGGCACAGTCGGGGACGATTATGTTCACAGTATACAAGCCGCGGTGTTTCAACAAATACGAGGATTAAGTCATGGCTAGTGGTTATGAAAAATACTATGTACCAGAGCAAAGTCCATGGCCCATTGTGGGGGCTGTTGCTTTGTTTGGTGTAGCCGTCGGAGGTGGATTAACGGTGATGAAGAGTCCCGGTGGTCAATTCATTTTGTATGCCGGGATCGGTCTACTGCTGTTTATGTTGGCCGGGTGGTTTCGACATGTTATCCGGGAGTCTCAGGGAGGGCTCTATTCTGCGCAAATGGATCGTTCATTTCGACAGGGGATGGCTTGGTTTATTTTCTCGGAAGTGATGTTTTTCGCCGCGTTTTTTGGGGCCTTGCTGTACGCCCGCGTGTTTGCGGTTCCCTGGCTGGGTGGGGCTAGCAATAATGCCATGACACATGAGTTATTGTGGCCGAGCTTTGAAGCCGTTTGGCCATTACTTAACACCCCGGGGGGAGACACAACACAAGCCATGGGTTGGCAGGGTCTCCCTTTGATAAACACCGTTATTTTATTGATTTCTTCCGTGACACTTCATTTTGCGCATGCGGCGATGGAGCAAGGGCAGAGAAACAAAGTAAAGGTGTTCCTAGGATTAACTATTCTACTGGGTTTTGCATTTTTGGTCTTGCAGGTAGAAGAGTATGTTTATGCCTATCAGGACTTAGGGCTGACTCTGGAGTCAGGTATCTACGGCAATACATTCTTTATGCTCACTGGTTTTCACGGTATGCATGTGACACTCGGCGCGATTATCTTGGCGATCGTTTGGTTACGGGTGATGAAAGGCCATTTCAGTGAACATAACCACTTTGCGTTTCAGGCTGGTGCCTGGTATTGGCATTTTGTCGATGTGGTTTGGTTGTGCCTGTTTGTATTTGTTTATGTGTTATAAGCCCGGGGCTGGATTGAAGTGAAGCCAGCCCAACCCTTTTGCAATGAGAATAAGCAATAACACACTTGCTGAAAAAAATACTCTTTTACCCAGTAGCCGGGACATTGATTCACCAGAGTGAGTGCCTTTGAGCATAATGAACAAAGCTCGAAACAAGTTGTAGATGATGCTGAAAAGCAAAACAATAATAATGAATTTGAGTAGCATGGCATATGACGCAGATAAGTATAAGTAGATCAAAGGTTAGCGCATATTGCACAATTTTGGCAGTGTGCCTTGTGGTATCTACATGCCTGGCCCTCTCTGTTTGGCAATGGCAAAGAGCTGCCCAAAAGGCATACCTGCTCGAAAAGCGACAAAGCGGTCAGGTCATAGCCGATTTTAACGCGGTCACCGATCTGCAAAATCAACAAGCGCTAGAAGGGCTGCAGTTTCGGCTGCATGGTCATTTTGATGAGTCACGCCATTGGTTGCTCGACAATCAGGTTGTCAACGGGGCGCCTGGCTATGATGTGATAACCTTGTTTCGCCCTGTCTATAGCGAAGAATGGCTGGTTGTGAACCTTGGCTTTATTCCCGCGACACACAGCCGGGCTGTGTTACCTCAGGTAACGCTCCCCAGCTCGTTACAAACCGTGAATGTGGAATTTAAAATAGGCAAATGGGCTGGCTTCACGTTAGCTACTCAACCAGACTTGAACACGGCGCAACCTGAGCTGATCCAATATCTTGACCACGCCTTTTTCGTGGCACAAACACAACGTCCAATTGCCCTGTCCTTAGCTTATGCGTCAGACCCAATCATAAACGATATTCAGCCCCACTATGAAGCTGTTGTGATGGGGCCGGATAAGCACCGGGCTTATGCGTTGCAATGGCTTTTGTTAGCTGTGGCAGCAATGGTCGTCCCCTACTTAGCTTACAAAAGGAAAAGTGATGAATAAGGTGCCTGGATTGTTTTTAGCGTGTTGTATTTTACCTCTGATTGTCGCGTGGGGTGTCCTTTGGTCTGGGTGGCAACCAGACAGTACGACTAACAACGGGAGCTTTTTAACGCAGGAGGTTGTACTGAATGTGCCTGATCAAGCGCACAAGTCATGGTTCATTGCTTTAAGTCAGCCTGACGATTGCACTCAGCTATGTCTGGGCCAGCAGGCCTTAATGGAGCAGCTTACCGTGGCATTGGGTAAACACCGTCAGCAAGTCGGCTTGCTCTTGTTGGGTCAAGGGCACAGTGACAAAGCCAGCGTGTTACCCGAAGTACCGTCTTTATCACCGGGGGCATTCTATTTGGTCGATAAACGTGGGTTGGTGGTGCTTGAGTATTTACCACAGCAAGATCAAACCGCAAATAGGGTATTGCTCAAAGGGTTGTTGAAGGATTTGAAAAAGCTGCTGTCTTATGAGCGAAGTAGTTCAGGAGGTAAGTCATGACACAAAGTTTTAAAAAATTGGTGCTCATGTCGGCACTGCTAGCAGCGCTGGTTGTGTCCTTAGGTGCTTATACGAGGCTAAGCAATGCAGGTTTGGGATGCCCGGATTGGCCAGGGTGCTATGGATTTTTGACGGTGCCGAACGAAGCGCATGAATTGGTGTCAGCACAGCAGCAATTTCCCGGCAGCGAGGTACACCAAGAGAAAGCCTGGATCGAGATGATCCACAGGTATTTTGCTGGGAGCTTAGGTTTGGTTGTTGCAGCAATTTTCTTTGTGGCGCTGCGTCAGCCCAACTACGGCGCAAGTGTCAGAGGCCTGTCGACATTACTGGTTGTATTAATTGTGTTTCAGGCACTACTGGGCATGTGGACCGTGACGATGAATTTACAGCCCCTGATAGTGATGGGCCATCTGTTAGGCGGGTTCACCATACTGAGTTTATTAACTTTGCTTTGGCTCAGGGCCAGTCAGTCAGCGACCGTCGTCATTCCTCATGTCACCGGGTTGAAAGTGATGACACTGGCAGTACTCACAGTGTTGGTATTGCAAATTGCATTAGGGGGGTGGCTTGCCGCGAATTATGCTGCACCACACTGTCGTGGATTGCCATTGTGTGAGAATGGAGAGTTGTTTTCACTGAGCAGTTTATTTCAGTTACCGCATTCTTCTGCCAGCTATGAATTTGGTGTTTTACCGTTTGAAACCCGCTTGTCTATTCATCTGGTCCATCGAATTTGGGCTATGGTGACACTCATCGCCATATTGGCACTGTGTTGGCGTTTGTATGTGCGAATTCCTGACACGCGTGTACGACCCGTCATTTTGCTTCCGGCAATTCTGGTGCTTTGTCAGGTGCTGTTAGGCGGAGCCATAGTACATTGGCAGTTCCCATTATTGCTGACGCTGTTTCACAATGTTATGGCAGCGCTGCTGTTGCTGAGCATGGTGCGGGTGTGTTACTTGCTGTTTTATCAATCTAGGGGGTAAGTTATGGCCATTAGTGTGCAACAACTCGGATCTGCAATCCCTGATTTTTACGCAGGCTTTAAGCCTTATTTGGCGATCACCAAAGCTAAGGTGGTCATGATGTTGGTACTGACTGCCTGGGTTGGTGTTGCACTCGCCCCGGATGTAGGGCGAAGTCTTGGTCATCAATTGATGAGCTTATTGTCCATTGGGTTAATCTCTGCCTCGGCCGCGGCAATTAATCATGTTGTTGACCGTAACCGAGATCGAAAAATGGCGCGGACACGCCATCGTCCCCTGGCCATGCAGCAGCTCTCTGTGTCAAAAGCACTCATTTTTGCAGTTAGCCTGGCTGTCGCCGGAACCCTTGGTCTGTTGCTATTCAGTAATTGGTTGTGTACGGTTTTGACGCTACTCGCTTTGCTTGGCTATGCCGTTGTTTACACTATGTTCCTTAAGCACATGACACCGCAAAATATTGTTATTGGCGGGTTGGCAGGCGCTTTACCTCCTCTGCTAGGGTGGGTCAGTGAAACGGGCGCTTTGGCAGCGGAGCCCTGGCTGCTTGTTATGATTATTTTTGCCTGGACGCCGCCGCATTTTTGGGCATTGGCCATCGCCCGTGAAGCGGATTATGCCAGAGCTGGGATCCCCATGTTGCCAGTCACACATGGGATCCAGTTCACTAAATTGTGTATGGTCGTGTATACCTTGCTATTGGCAGTCACATGCGTACTGCCCTATTTGATAGGCATGGTCGGGTATGCGTATCTGATTGTCGCAAGTATTCTTAATGGGCTGTTTATTTACCTGATTGTACGATTGTATATAAGTCATACAGTGCAACAAGCGATGGGGGTTTTTCGTTTTTCTATCTGGTATTTGCTGTTACTCTTTGTCTCTCTATTTGTTGACAGAGCATTGGTATGAAACTCATTTTTCCTCTTTTTTTAATGTTCGTGCTACTGAGTGGGTGTCAGCCTGCTCCCCAAGTGTCGGAGTTCGCTGTTCATTATGAGCAACCTCGTACGCTCAAGCCTTTTGCTTTGGAAGATCAAAATGGGGCGCAAATTACGGCTGAGCAGTTAAAAGGGCAATGGAGCTTATTGTTTTTGGGGTACACTCATTGTCCCGACATATGTCCAATGACCTTGGCAAAACTCACTAATATTGCCGCGCAGTTGGAGTCCCACCAGGCTGTTAACGTGTGGTTTGTAGCAGTAGACCCGCAGCGGGACACGCAAGCAAAGCGAAAGCAATATATTGATTACTTTAACCCGGATTTTGTCGCAGCGTCTGCGCCTCACAACGTACTGTTTCCTTTTGTGCGCGATATCGGCTTGATTTATGCTATCAACAATAGCGATCAACCAGAGTACTATGTTGATCATAGTGCTTCGATTGCATTGGTGAATCCGCAGGCACAACTGGAAGCCATATTTAAACCGGAATTTAAGGCCGGTGAAGTGCCTGTTATTAATGAGGCTCAGCTAATTAACGATTTTAAAATTATTGTGCCTGGACAGTAGGTGATGGGTGTAAAGTCACTGAATTTAATAATTAATTATTTCTTTTCCGTGATAAATATGGCAATTTCACGGTCACGGTCTAATCTATTCATATCAATAAGATTTGCAAGGAATGTGCAAGGCACATGATTAAACTTCCCTCGGAGCTGGTCATTAACCAGGTTGAAGAATTACATCAACAGTTGCTGCTCGAACTTGATGCTGGCCATGCTATTTCACTAGACATCAGTGAAATCCAGCGTGCGGATACCGCATCGATCCAACTGTTGTGCGCGTTGCAAAAATATTTATTGGATATTGGGCAACATATTTCCTGGGTAGGTGAAAGTGCTGCATTGTCTTCATCTGTTGAAAAATTAGGGTTAACCGAACTTTTATCTATCAGTAGTACGAATTAAGAGGTCATTATGAAAAAGATTTTAGCTGTGGATGATTCTGCTTCGATGCGTCAAATGGTTGGCTTTACACTAAAAAAAGCGGGGTTTGATGTTGTAGAGGCAAAGGATGGCAGTGAAGCACTCAATCTGGCTAAGCAACAAGGGTTTGATGCCGTGATCTCGGACGTGAATATGCCAGTTATGGACGGCATTACCTTGATTCGAGAGCTGAGAAGTTTACCTGACTATAAATTTACACCGCTTTTGATGCTCACAACAGAGTCTGGTCTGGACAAGAAAAGTGAAGGTAAAGCCGCAGGTGCAACGGGCTGGATTGTTAAACCATTTAACCCTGAACAATTACTGGCTGTGCTGAAAAAAGTCATCCGTTAATCCCCACGAGGTGCTGCCATGAGTATCGATTTAAGTCAGTTTTTCGATGTTTTTTTTGAAGAAAGCTTTGAAGGGCTCGATGCGATGGAATCTGAGCTGCTTAACCTCGAGCCAGGCAAAGAAGATCAGGAAACCATTAATACTATTTTCCGGGCTGCACATTCGATTAAAGGAGGCAGCGGTACTTTTGGTTTTACGGCGGTTTCTGATTTTACTCATGTCTTGGAAACCCTGCTCGACCAGATCCGCAATGGGCAGCGACAACTCGTTGCTGAGCACGTCAATTTATTACTCAAGGCAGTCGATTGCTTACGCGCTATGCTAACGGCATTGCAAGCCCAAGAAGAACCAGAGCGACAAGAAGCCAATGAATTAAAACAACGCTTCGAAGCGATTTTAAATGGTGAAAACAATACCGATGCACCGGAACAGGCGGTCAGCGAGCCTGAAGAGCAAGTCGACCTCCCCATCACTTTTCAGATCGATTTCAAGCCACTGCCCTATTTATTCAAAACCGGTAATGAACCGTTATATATGATTGCGGAGTTGTCTGAGCTCGGGGAGCTGGAAACGCAGGCATTGCACGATGAAGTACCTAAATTAAAGCAGCTCAATGCCGAAGATTGCTATCTCTATTGGCGGTTTTTCCTGACCACAACGCGCGGTGAAAGCGCGATCAGAGAGATATTCGAGTGGGTTGAAGATGACGCGGAAATCACCATAGTGCAATGTGGTGGCCTGTTTGAGGAGCCAGTTGATCAAGTTGATGCATCTGATGCGCAGCAGAGTGTTCCGGCGGAAGATGAATTACCGGTACAGACCCCTGCGCCTGCCAAAACGGTTCAGGAGAATAAGAAAGAGGCTGGGCCCGCCAAAGATGTGCGTAAAAATACAGATCCCAGCACAACCTCCATCCGGGTTGGCATAGACAAAGTTGATTCGCTGATAAACATGGTAGGTGAGCTGGTGATTACCCAGGCTATGTTGAGTCAGATTGGCGAGCAGGAAATTACGGAGTCTAGCATTGCCGCACTCCAGGAAGGTTTGGCCCAGCTGGCACATAATACGCGTGATTTGCAGGAAAACGTGATGCGTATCCGCATGCTGCCCATCAGTTTTGTTTTTAGCCGATTTCCCAGGCTGGTACGGGATATCTCTCAAAAACTCAATAAACAAGTTGAGCTCAAGCTGATTGGGGAGCAAACCGAGCTTGATAAAACCGTCATGGAAAAGTTGTCTGATCCTATGGTGCACTTAGTGCGCAACTCCCTGGACCATGGCTTGGAGACACCCGAGGAGCGTATTGCTCAGGGTAAGGACCCCGTTGGTACTGTGACACTAAATGCGTTTCACCAGGGGGGGAATATCGTCATCGAGATTATGGATGACGGAAAAGGGCTGGATACCGAGAAAATTCGCAACAAAGCCATTCAGAATGGGCTTATTCAGGAGCAGGATGAGCTCACCGTGGATGAGATTAATGAACTGATCTTTATGCCGGGATTTTCAACCGCTGACAATGTCAGTGAAATATCTGGCCGCGGTGTTGGGATGGATGTCGTACGTAAAAATATTCAGGCACTGAATGGTTCTGTAGAGGTCAGTTCGGAAGCGGGAGTGGGGTCTACTTTTACGATTCGCTTGCCACTGACGCTGGCGATTCTGGATGGTCAACTGGTTCAGGTTGCTGATCACACATATATCATTCCACTGATCTCTATTGTTGAATCGTTGCAAATTGACATTGCTAAAGTCAGCAATGTGGGTAAAGGGTTGCAGGTTCTGCGTTTGCGTGATGAGTATATTCCGATCCTGCGATTGTATGACATTTTTAATCATAAGGGCGCACGAGAAGAATTGGACAAGACCTTGCTGGTGGTGGTTGAAAACGACAATTACAAAGTCGGCATTTTGGTCGATGATCTGCTGGCACAACAGCAGGTGGTGATCAAAAGTTTGGAAGCTAATTATCAACGTGTTGATGGTATATCAGGCGCCACGATTTTAGGCGATGGGACGGTGTCTTTGATCATCGACATCAGCGGATTAATAAAACTGAGCGGCTTGAGGCGGCCGGGGTCCTCTGAGTTGCTCGTGGACCTAAAAGCGGATGAGGGTATCCCCGCATGACAGAGCATATGAACTTAAATCAGCAGCTGGTACTGGATACCGAGACGGACGAAAAACAGTTTCTGACTTTTATGATGGATGAAGAAGAGTATGGGATTGATATTTTGGCAGTCCAGGAAATTCGGGGCTGGGAGCCCGTAACGGTGATCCCTAACTCCCCACCATTTGTGAAAGGGGCGATGAACCTGCGCGGCACGATTGTACCAATCATCGACCTGAGACAGCGATTTGGTATTACTCACATCGGCTATGGTCCACTCACTGTGGTGATAGTGGTATCAGTGACACTGAAAGAGCAAACCAAGTTGATGGGCATTGTTGTGGATGCGGTGTCCGATGTGTACAGCATTTCTGAGGAAAAGGCGAAAGATGTCCCTGACTTTCAGGACTCTGACAATGCCCAGTTTGTTCATGGGCTGGTTAATGTTGGGGAAAAAATGGTGGTGTTATTAAATTTGAAGAAGGTGCTCGATTTACACGACAAGAGTTGTGCTAAGAGCAACGGGGGCTGAGATGAGTAGTCAGAGTATCCAAAGTAGTTTAAACAATAAAATCATAATTGCGGGTGTGATACTGGTTATCAGCATCGTACTGGGCATTCAGCTTGGAGCATCGGGCTCCGAACACATGCAGCTGATGGCTGTGGCGCTGCCTTTATTCGGGGTGGTTGTCGCGCTGGGTTACCTCAAAATGGCCCTGTCAGCAGTGAGTGCCCAACTGGGTTGTGTATATCGTGTGTTGCCACATGTGACTGTGGCAGATCAGGAACAATTACAAGGCCTGGACCTGACGGATTTTCCTGAACTATTTCAAGCGCTAAAAGCCGCGCATGATGAGGATGAACAATCGGACCTGACGCAAAGTCTGATGCTGGCTTTAAAAGGCTGTCAGGCAAATATCATGGTGGCAGATACCGACCTGAATATTGTGTATCTGAACGACTCGGTTAAATCAATGTTGAGGGCCAATGAGCAGCAATTACAGCTTGATTTGCCAGGCTTTAGTGTTGCAGGCTTGATAGGCACAAACATTGATTCCTTTCACAAAAACCCAAGCCATCAGCGTAATATTCTGGCCAATTTGCGCGAAACATATCAAACCAGAATCACAGTTGCTGGGCTGACTTTTGATTTGATAGCGACGCCGGTATTTGATGACGGGCATCGCATCGCCACCTTGGTGGAATGGAAAGATCAAACAGAGTGGCTTGCCGCAGAAGAAAAGCACAGAAACTTGGCAGAGAAAAATGCACGAATTTCTCGCGCGCTGGATGTGTGTCAGGCGAATGTCATGTTGGCAGATGAAAACCTGAACATTGTGTATGTGAATGAGTCTGTATCGGCTATGCTCAGGCGTAATCAGGCACAGCTGCGCACCGCACTGCCGAACTTTGATGTTGATACTCTGATTGGTACCAATATTGATGTATTCCACGAAAACCCTCAACATCAGAGGGGTTTGCTGAACACCCTGTCGAATGTGTATAACACGGATATTGTGGTAGCTGGTTTTAATTTTGGCCTGATCGCAACACCTGTGTTTGATCAGACCGGGAACCGGATTGGCACTGTCGTTGAGTGGGAGGACAAAACAGAGCGTTTGGCTGCTGAGCAACAAACGAAACAGGCTGCGGGTGAAAACCTCCGTGTACGTCGCGCTCTGGATAACGTGCAAACCAATACAATGATTGCGGACTCAGACAACACCATTGTGTATATGAATCAGGCGGTACTCGAGATGATGAGAAACGCTGAGTCAGATATTCGTAAGGATTTACCTAACTTCGACAGCAGTCAGTTAATTGGTCAGAACATAGATGTATTCCATCGCAACCCGGCCCATCAAAGACGCTTACTGGAAACCTTGTCTCAACCCTACAAGACCGAAATAAAAGTGGGTGGACGCACCTTTGGTCTGGTCGCTAACCCAATTGTGACTGATACGGGTGAACGAGCTGGTACTGTGGTTGAATGGGAAGACAGAACGGGTGAGGTTGCAATTGAGCAGGAAGTGAATACGGTCGTTGAGTCTGCTCGCTCTGGTAATTTGTCTGTGCGCCTGGAAGAAGGCGATAAGCAGGGCTTTTACTTGCGTCTGACTCAGGGGTTAAATGGCCTGCTGGAGAGTGTGGATAGCGCAGTGGCCGATACCGGGAATATGCTTGATGCACTTGCCCGGGGAGATCTGACACAACGCATTGAGGCTGACTATCAAGGCGCGTTTGACAAGCTAAAACAGGATGCGAATAGCACCGCAGATAAACTGACTAATGTGTTAGAGCGGATCAGTACTTCAGCGTCTTTGGTTGCCAGTGGTGCTGAGGAAATTTCGCAGGGCAATGCCGATCTGAGTCAGCGTACGGAAGAGCAGGCATCCTCATTGGAAGAAACGGCTTCGAGTATGGAGCAAATGACCAGCACAGTGCGACAGAATGCAGACAATGCTAAGGTTGCCAATGAACTGGCTGAAGATACCAGCGAGAAAGCAACCCGAGGCGGGGAAGTGGTAAATCGGGCGGTAGAAAGCATGTCAGCTATCAACGATGCCAGTAAAAAGATAGCGGATATCATTAGCGTGATTGACGAAATTGCTTTTCAAACCAATTTGTTGGCATTGAACGCGGCGGTAGAAGCTGCGCGTGCAGGGGAGCAGGGGCGTGGTTTTGCCGTAGTTGCGGGCGAAGTACGTAATCTGGCACAACGTTCGGCCGGTGCGGCAAAAGAAATCAAAGATTTGATCCGTGACAGTGTAAGTAAAGTTGAGGATGGTACTTTACTAGTGAATGAGTCTGGTGAAACGCTTAAAGAAATCGTGGCGGCAGTGCGGCGTGTCACCAATATGATCTCGGATATTGCGGATGCATCGGTAGAGCAAAGTTCTGGGATTGAGCAGGTGAATAAAGCTGTCACGCAGATGGATGAAATGACGCAGCAAAATGCAGCGTTGGTAGAGCAAGCATCCGCAGCAGGTGAGTCCATGGCCGAGCAGGCCAACGATATGCGCAATATGCTGAATTTCTTTAAGGTCGGAGAGGCGCCAGTCAGTCGAGAGGCGATTGCAGAAAAACCGGCTGCGCCGAATGGTCAGGCGCGTACGTCCGCGATTGGTTTATCGGCGCCGGAAAATCGCAGTACGCGACAGCCCCTGGAAACAGCGGCCAATCGCTTTGCGGATGACTCTGAGGAATGGGAAGAGTTTTAACAGTTCTGGTTTGTTTGCACCTTTGGCTGAGCTGTACATCGTATTTGGTGTCAGCTTTGCCATAGTGACACACCTGACTCACCGGGATTACCACATAATGAATGCAAGTGACGGCGCGGGTAACACGTAGTCGGGGGTCGCTGCGCATAGGTGAGGAGGGATATGAAAGAGTTTTTGATGACGGATGAGGATTTCAGCAGTATCTCTCAGCGTGTTTATGAGACCTGTGGCATTGTGCTCGGACCCCATAAACGCGATATGGTTTACTCACGGCTTGCCCGCAGAGTCAGGGCTAACGGTCTCGCATCTTTTGCTGAATACCTGGCACTATTAAGCGAAGAGCCAAATCCCGAGTTTAGCCATTTTATTAATGCGATTACGACTAATCTCACGTCATTTTTTCGCGAAGCACATCATTTTGACTTTTTACACCAACAAGTGATCCCAGAGCTTAAGATCAAACATAAAACAGATAAACGCGTACGGATTTGGTCTGCTGGCTGCTCCACTGGCGAGGAGGCCTACAGTATTGCGATGACCATCGCGAATGCGTTTCCTGGGGACTGGGACGTTAAAGTATTGGCAACTGATTTGGATTCAAATGTACTGCATAAAGGCCAGGAAGGGGTTTATAACAGTGCATCGGTCACAGGCCTCGACAGTGAGCACCTGAAAAAGTGGTTTATGTGTAGTTCGGATGGCACCCAGTACAAAGCAAAAGATGTATTGCGATCCAGGGTGTTTTTTAAACGCCTTAACTTGCTTGAACCTTGGCCTATGAAAGGTCCTTTTGATGTTATTTTTTGTCGTAATGTACTGATTTATTTTGATAAAGAAACCAAAGATAGATTGTTTGATAATTATCATCAGCTATTGGCAGAGCAAGGTTATCTGTTTATTGGTCATTCGGAGACAATGGGGAAAGAGCACTTGGGCTTTAAAAACCTGGGGAAAACTATGTACCAAAAGGTAGCGCAGATATGAATCAGTTTCAGCCCGTACTGCATGGCTTTGAGCACGTAAAGCGGTTTTGGGACTCAGGTCGTGGCGCGGTGGTCGCAAAAGTGCTCCCAGGAGAGTTTTATGTGTCAAAAAGTGACGAGCTAATCTCTACTGTGCTGGGCTCCTGCATTGCGGCCTGTATTTATGATGAGCAACAAGGTGTAGGAGGGATGAATCACTTTATGCTGCCTGGCGTGAAGGGCGCTTCAGCGATTCATGCCGATGACCTGAATTGTCGGTATGGCAACTGGGCAATGGAATATCTGATCAATGAAGTGATTAAAAATGGCGCCCGGCGAGAGCATTTGAAGATAAAGCTGTTTGGCGGAGGGAAAATCATCAGTTCGATGACCGACATCGGTGTTGGTAATATTCGATTTGCCGAAGCGTATGTTGAGGAAGAGCAGCTTACCCTGGTATCCCACGATGTCGGTGGACCCTGGCCGCGTAAGGTGGTGTTTCATCCACAAACGGGTAAAGCTCAGGTGAAGAAGTTGCGTCAGATGCACAACAACACCATTGAAAAACGTGAGGTTAAGTACCTTCATGATATTGAAGAGCAAGGTAAACAAACAGACATTGAGCTGTTCTAGAGAGTTTGCATGATTAAGGTATTGATAGTTGATGACTCCCCTTCACTCAGAGCGATTCTGACTGAGGTGCTGGAGTTGGCGCCCGATATTCGGGTCGTGGGAGCGGCAGAGGACCCCTACGAAGCACGTGAGATGATTAAAAAGCTCAATCCAGATGTGTTGACGCTGGACATTGAGATGCCAAAAATGAATGGGCTGAGCTTTCTAAAAAACCTGATGCGTCTGCGCCCTATGTCTGTGGTCATGCTATCTACCCTAACGCAACAAGGCTCTCCCGCAACGTTAGAAGCGCTAGAGCTGGGGGCAATAGACTTCATTGCCAAGCCAACCACCAATGTGGCAGCTAAACTAAATGCCTATGCTGAGACCCTGCATCAGAAAATCCGTATCGCCCGTCAGGCCAATCTTTACGCTTTTCGCGCCGACAAAGGCGAAAAACAGGCTCCAGTTTCACAGAATATCCAGTTTAAAAACAGCGCGGTGCTGGCTTTGGGCGCCTCTACCGGCGGCACAGAAGCGCTGCGCGAGGTACTGGTTCGTTTGCCTAAACATTGCCCACCAGTGGTGATTGCACAGCATATTCCACCTGTATTTAGTACTTCATTTGCACTGCGAATGGACCGTTGTTGTGATGTGCATGTCAAAGAAGCAGAAGAGGGAGATTTGCTTGTGCCAGGACATGTGTTTATCGCACCTGGAGACATGCACCTTAAAGTGGTGCAAAAAGGCGGGCGACTGCAATGTCACCTGAGTCAGAGCGAGAAAGTTAATCGACATCGTCCCTCGGTCGATGTGTTGTTTGATTCATTACTGCCCTGGGCTAAACAGATCAGCGCCGGGCTACTGACAGGCATGGGCAGTGATGGGGCAGCAGCCTTGTTGCGCCTCAGAGAAGCTGGCGCAAAAACACTGGCTCAGGATGAAGCCACTTCAGTCGTGTGGGGTATGCCCCGGGCCGCTGTTGAAATGGCAGCGGCCGAGAGGGTTGTGCCTCTGTCTAAAGTAACGATGGAGTTGCTAAATGCGGTTAAGCGCGCGTAATCACCCAGGGCTGAGAGTACCAGTAAAATTGACCACTGAATTGTTTTGATGGTGCAGTGCAGTTGTATCGAGATCGTCCTGTAGGTAGGCCATTAGGTGTTGTAATTGTCACGGTTTTCTCCCCCTCCCAGGTAAGCTCTGCTCTGCCTATGCCAGATATAAAGCAGGCAAATTGATTCTGATAAAAATCCATTTCTTTGAAGGTCAGAGTGATCGATGGGGTCGGGTCATCCGTGACCGAGTCCTGATATTTGACTTGCGTCAGTGAAAAGGGCAATGAGTGAAGTTTGGTTTTTAACGTTTTCAGGTTGGCATAGATGCCGGACGCGGGAAAGCGTGGCAGGCGCGTGAAGTCTGAATCGGGCCCTACGGCACCGGAATGCTGGCCAATACCCACTAAGCCCAGCTCGGCGACTAACTCCTGTAGCGGACGATCAAATTCGCCGTAGGGATAAGCGATATACGGAAAGTCATGGCCTGTCTCAGCTTTGATACGAGCTTGTGACCAAACTAAGTCCTGACGGATCCGACTGCGCCACTGAGCCTGCGTTTCTCCGGCTTGCTTGTGATGTAAATAGTCGTGCTGGGCACTGTGATTCGCAATGATTGCGCCGCGTTTTGCCAGCTGGCGAAGTTGCTCCCAGCTCATCACGTACCCTTTCTTCTCATCAATGAGCTTAGGGTTTACAAAAATAGTGTAAGGATAATCAAACTGCTCAAGTAATGGCGCTGCGGCTTCCATGTTATTCAGGTAGCCGTCGTCAAAGGTGATTGCCACGGTTTTTGGTGGCAGAGTTTTACCTGCTTGCAGTTGCTCAATGAGCTTATCTAATGCAATGACTGTGAATTGTTCTGTTTTCAGGAAGTTCAGATGCGCAAGAAAGGTGGCTTCGCTGACACTGGTCACGGCCGGCAGTTTTTCACTGACATGATGATACTGTAGAATGACCGCGGCCAGACCTGCCCGGGTGTTGAACAAAACGAGTATAAGAACTAAAACATGAAACCACTTAATCGCGCGCATACTTCTCACCATATTCAATTGCTTGCTATTGCTGCTCCGATGATTTTATCAAATATCTCGGTGCCCCTGTTAGGATTAGTTGATACTGCGGTCATTGGTCACCTGAGCGAAGCTTATTATCTTGCCGGGATAGCGCTGGGGTCAGGGAGCATAGCCTTGTTGTTCTGGCTTGCCAGTTTCCTGCGCATGAGCACCACCGGTGAAATCGCCCAGGCAAATGGCCAGCAAGACAGTGTTAGGGCGTTACAATCGCTGTCGGCCAGCATGACTTTTGCGGTGTTGTTTGCTCTGTTACTGATAGTGTTTACGCCCTGGTTATTAGAGCTGATCGCAGTGCTGTCCGGGGCAACGCCTGAGGTATTTGAACAGGCGAGTGTGTATTTTTCTATTCGTATCTACAGTGCACCGGCGGCTATGCTGAACCTGGTGATGCTCGGGTTTATGTTGGGGATGCAATACGGACGTGGGCCTTTTTATGTCGTGCTGTTTACTAACTGTGTCAACATAGTGCTTGATGTCTTGTTTGTGGTGGTGCTGGACTTCGCGGTTGCAGGCGCGGCCTGGGCATCGGTGATCGCCGATTATTCAGCACTGCTGTTGTCTTGCTATCTGCTGCGTGGGGTGCTGAATCGCGCAGGTTGGCAGTGGCAGCTTAAAGTACCCCACAAAGAAGAAATACAGCGGTTATTGCACCTGAATCGCGATATCTTTATTCGCTCACTTATGCTGCAGCTGTGTTTTAGCTTTATGACGTTCTATGGTGCGAGGCTGGGAGAGGACATTTTGGCAGCCAATGCGGTGCTATTGAACTTCCTGATGCTGGTGAGTTTTGCAATGGACGGCATTGCCTATGCGGTGGAAGCAAAAGTTGGGCAGGCCAAAGGCGCGCGCGATGTAATGATGCTCAGGCGGTGGGTGCAGATAAGTTGTTTTTGGGCAGGGTGTTTTGCGCTTATCTATAGTGGGGTATTTGCTTTATTTGGCCCGGCAGTCATAGGGCTGCTAACCGACATTCCGGCTGTGATAGACACTGCACTGGTGTATTTACCCTGGCTAGTGGTCCTGCCTGTGATTGCAACAAGCTGCTTTTTGTTTGATGGGGTATTCGTTGGCCTGACTCGGGCCAGGGAGATGCGCAACAGCATGTTGTTGTCTGCCCTGTTAGGGTTCTTTGTGCCTTTTTGGCTGGCGCAGCAGTGGGGGAATCATGGGTTATGGTTTGCCATGAGTTGCTTTATGGGGTTAAGAGGGCTGACGCTGGTCATTAAGTATCGACAGCTGAGTGTCAGACAACAGCTGCTTGAATAAGCAATAATACCAATTTCACTTAATACCTGTTCTATTTGAAGGAGCAAATAGGACGCTAACGGCGTTAAAAATTTCTCATTTAGAACAACTAAATAGCAAAATTTTTGCCTAGTTACCGACCCTATTTTCTCGCCTCAAAGTAGAACACTTAATTAAGCAAATTGGTATAACATGGGATATTGTCACCGACGTGCGAGCCGTGTATGGCCTATTTTAAATCCTCAAAGGCTTTTTTGGCCGTCGCTTTGGCTGAGTCACGTGCTGACAGCACCTGAGAAAAACGATTAGCGAAAATCCCCAGGTAGCCATACCCTGCCACACCTAGTGCAATAGCAAGAATGATCAGGCCGGGCAGCTGAAGCCAGGCTTGATAGACATAGCCCAGTGCAATGAGCACCACACTGAGTGCAAACAGGGCCAGTCCGCAGAGAAAAAATCGCAAGCTTCGCTTAGGGTGAGACCCTAAGCGATAGATAATACGGCGCATACGCAATTAATAGTATGAGTGATCGCCTCGAGAGTGTTCAGTAATATCACGTACACCGGTGATTGCATCGAACTTTGCGATCATTTCTTTCTCGATACCCTCTTTCAAAGTGACATCAATCATAGAGCAGCCGTTACAGCCACCACCGAATTGTAATACTGCAACGCCCTCAGCCGTGATTTCTACCAGGCTGACCTGACCACCATGGTTGGCCAGTTGAGGATTCACTTCAGTCACCAACATGTGCTCAACTTGCTCTTCCAAAGAGGCATTCGAGCTGAGCTTTTTGGCTTTCGCATTTGGCGCTTTTAGGGTCAGTTGGCTTCCCATTTTGTCGGTGACAAAGTCAATTTCAGCCTCTTCCAGGAAAGGGGCACTTTCGGCGTCGACGACGGCATCAAAGCCATTAAATGGGAGGCGAATATCGCTGTCTTCCACCGCATCGGCAGGGCAGTAAGATACACCGCACTCAGCTTGAGCAGTACCTGGGTTGACGACGAATACACGAATGTTAGTGCCATCGGCTTGATCGGCTAATAGCTTGGCAAAATGTGACTGAGCTGTCTCTGAAATTGTGATCATAATCTACGCTATACTTGACTAAATTACTCGGTTAATCCCTATGATACTCCCCTCATCTTGTTGTAGCTAGTGTTGGGCGTAAAAATTTGCAGCAACTTAAGTCGCATTGATAGCGTACTGGCTGGTCAAAAATTGCCGGAATAAATGGAGACTTTATGTATCGCCTGTTAGTTATGCTGTGTTTGTTGAGCTTGCAGCTAAGTGCCAAGCCATTGAATTTTTATTTTGATGATACAATCCAGTTTGATCCAGCTATTCCAAAACCGCATGAGGTGCTCGGCTATGACGTGGGTGAGTGGCATGTCCGTCCAGAGCAACTGGTGCAGTACTTACATACACTGGCACAAGCGAGTCCCAGGGTTGAAATAACCACCATTGGTTACAGCCATGAACGCAGGCCGCTCATCCTGCTGACGATCACTGAGGCTGCGCGACTGAAAAACATCGAAGCTGCGAAGCGCGCGCATATCGCTGCACTTGCGCAACCTAAGCAACGCACAGAGGCGCCAGCGGTTGCCTGGCTGGGTTACAGCGTACATGGTAATGAACCGTCCGGGAGTAATACTGCCATGCTGGTGGCTTATTATCTGGCTGCTGCACAGGGCGAAAAGATCGAAGCTTTGTTGCGCGATACCGTGATCCTGCTTGATCCGTCTTTGAACCCAGACGGGCTGGCGCGCTTTGCTAACTGGGCAAACAGCCACCGGGGTCAGGTGTTATCAAGCGATCCTCAACACCGGGAACATGTAGAGAGATGGCCTTCTGGCAGAACCAATCACTACTGGTTTGATTTAAACCGGGACTGGCTGTTGTTGCAGCACCCAGAATCGCGCGCCCGAATTGCGGCATTTCATGACTGGAAACCCAATGTGCTGGCCGATTTTCACGAGATGGGTCCTAATTCAAGTTACTTTTTCCAGCCAGGGATCCCCTCACGCACGCATCCTTTGACGCCTGAGCGCAACCAGAGTTTAACGGCGGCCATTGGCCAGTTTCATGCCGATGCGCTGGACCAGGCGGGTCAACTATATTTTACTCAGGAGAGTTTTGACGATTTTTATTATGGCAAAGGCTCAACCTATCCGGACATTAATGGCGCGGTGGGGATATTGTTTGAGCAGGCAAGCAGCCGTGGCCATGTGCAAGAAACCATTAATGGTGTGTTGAGCTTTCCACAAACCATCAAAAATCAGCTCATTACTTCACTCTCAACGTTACGGGGCACAGCCGCGCACCGTCAGGCTTTACTCGATTATCAGCAGCACTTTTATCAAAGCGCGCAAAAAGAAGCTAAGCAGCAAGATTTTCTGGGGTATGTGGTATCGGCAGGTCAGGACCCGTATCGATTCAGCCAGTTTACTGAGCTGCTCAGCCACCACCAGGTGCAAGTGCAGCAGCTGGAAAAGGCGTTGAAAATTAACGATCAGCAATTTAAGGCCGGCGATCTGTATATTCCTCTGGCACAGCCGCAAGTCCGTTTGGTCAAGGCCATGTTCAGTGAACAAACCCAGTTTAAAGACAATACCTTTTATGATGTTTCAGGGTGGACGCTACCGTATGCCTATGATCTGGATTTTGCCAGAGTAACCAGCAGCTGGGGATTGAAGGTCACTGAATCAAAGGCACAAAACAATGCTATCGTCGCAGAGGCACCCCTGACTGAGGCGTATGCCTATGCTTTCTCCTGGCAGCATTATCTGGCACCTAAGTTACTCAACCTGCTGCTGACAGAGGGCCTGCAGGCGCGAGTCGCACTGCAGCCCTTTACCGCTAAGCTGATCCAGAGCGAACAGCAGTTTGATGCCGGCACTGTGGTGATCCCGGCGGGGCTGCAAAACCAGGAAAACTGGCGACGTATCCTGTCAGAGCATGCCAGTGCGCTTGGTATTGAGGTTATGGCGATTCGCTCAGGCCTGACGCCACAGGGCATTGATTTAGGCTCGCGGCGGATGATGCCACTGCATAAACCCGAAGTCTTGCTGATTGGTGGGCAGGGCACCAGTCAGTACGAAGTCGGTGAGCTCTGGTATCACCTTGACAGGCATGTCGGAATTGCACCCAGCGTGATAGAAATAGACCGTCTTGGACGCGCAGACCTAAGTCGTTACAGCCATATAGTGCTGGCAGATGGCCGTTATTCAGCAATGAGCAAAAAAGCGCAGGCTGCGATTATCAGTTGGGTCCATAAAGGTGGGGTTATCTGGGGTCATAAGCGCGGCGCACAATGGTTGATTGAGCACCAGTTGCTGAATGCTGAGATCATCAGCAACAAAGATTTACGAGCGTCTTTTGATACTCAGGGGATGCGTTTTAAAGATAAAGAGCAACTGGCTGCACAGCAACGGATCGCGGGGGCTATTTTTGGCACCCAGCTGGATCTCTCTCATCCACTGGCATTTGGTTTTGAGAACAGTAGTTTACCTGTTTTTAAAAACAGTGCCTGGGTGCTTCAGGCCAGTGAAAAACCGTTTTTGGATGTGGCCGTGTATCAGCAACAGCCTTTACTGGCAGGCTATGCTGATGAACGAAATGTAGCGCAGATCGCGCAGTCGGCGGCATTGATGGCTGATACCTATGGCCAGGGCGTGGCTGTCGCGATGACGGATAATCCAGTATTTCGCGGTTTCTGGTATGGCAGCAGTCGACTGTTTAATAATGCGCTGTTTTTCTCGCAGGCGATCCATTAATACGGTGTGAGGCAGGTTGCACAAGCCCAGATCTGAGCGGCGCCAGCACGCCGACAGAGCTGGGCAGCAGCATTAATGGTCGCGCCGGTGGTGATCACATCATCAACCAGCAGTATCTGGCGACCTGTTAAATCACCCTCTAATCTGAAAGCCTGTGCTTGATTTTTCAATCGTGCACGGCGATTTAGCGACTGCTGTGTGGGTGTCATACGTTTTGATAAGACGGGTAGGATTGGGAGTTGAGCTTCGAGTACGCGGCCCCAGGTTTGCATTACCTGATTAAAACCCCGAGTGATCAATCTGTGTCTGGGTAACGGAATGAGAATAGCCGCATCCACATCGATGATTTGTTCGGCACAGTAGCACTGCCACTGATGGGCAATGACCTGACGCAACAAGCAAGCTGCATGACTTCGTTGACCTAGCTTGAGTTCGCATAACCAGCGTTTCAGCATGCCTCTATACCAACCACACGCAATCAGACCATCGCAGCAGGGTAAATTAAACTGTGCCTGAATATCCGCACGCAATAGCAGGTTACCCTGGTCAGGGGCAAACAGTGGCAGTGCACTCAGGCAGGGGCCACATATTCCTTGAGTGTCAACCGGGCTATGGCAACAGGGGCAGTAGCAGGGAAACAGCGTGTGTGTTAGTGCGCGGGCTAATGACATTGCTTTCCATCCTTGAATCGCTATCATAGCCACAAGTTTGGTTGAGGAAGTGAGTGAATGCAAAGCGAGATTGTCCTATTGCACGGTTGGGGTATGAATAAACAGGTATGGCAACTGAGCATTGAGCAGCTTCAGCAAGTACAGCCTTTACCCGTGCGGGCGATAAATTTAGCGGGGTTTGGCGGAGCTGAATTTCCTGAACACTGCAAATCTCTTGACGACATTGCAGATGAGATTGCGACAGAGCTTGCCGATGGTTCGGTGTTGATTGGCTGGTCACTGGGCGGACTGGTGGCGCTTAATCTGGCACATCGATACCCCGCTAAGGTAGCTAAAGTGGTAATGGTCGCTTCCAATCCATGCTTTGTGGAGCAGCCAGACTGGCCGGGGATCAAGCCTAAAGTGCTGGCGGGGTTTAAGCAGGCGCTGGCCGACGACAGCGCTAAAACCATAGAACGCTTTTTAGCCATTCAGGCGATGGGCAGTGAGCATGCCCGTGATGATATTAAACAATTACGCCAGTTATTGGCGCAACTGCCTGAGCCACATCCAGAGGCATTAAGTTTGGGCCTTGATGCGTTAAACCGGTGTGACTACCGAGCTTATTTTCGTGAGCTTACGCAGCCAGTGTTTGGTCTCTTTGGCCGACTCGATGCGCTTGTCCCCGGTGATGTGATTGAACGCATGAGTGCGCTCAACCCACATTTCAAGGCGTTTGTTTTACCCAAAGCATCGCATGCCCCATTTATCTCGCATAAAGATGAGTTTGTTACTCATTTAAAATCAATTCTTTAGTTTCCCACAATGAAAAAAGCGGCAATTTTTTGCCGCCCAGACTTTATTTCGTTTATAAATTGAGCAATAATTAGGGTGAGATTTTCTAACTGTGGGTCGATATATGGCAGTCAGTGACATCCTAAATGCAGGTGTTCAGGGGTTTGAGCTTGCCCGCCAAAGTGCCGAGCAGGCAGCAGCCGACATCAATAAGGCGACACTGGACCAGCAAAGCGAGCAACAGGTCGCACAGCAACGACAACTTCAGGGCGCATCCAGCAATGAAGGCGTGACTGCACCTGTGGGTCAACCACCAAGGTTGGACGAGGCGGTGGTAGACCTCAAAGTGGCAGAATTTAATGCTAAAGCAAATGCACAGACGATCCGCACAGCTGACGAAGTCCTGGGTACCTTAATTGACATTAAAGCGTAATGAACATAGTAACGCCACCCCCGGCGATGAACTTAAACACGGCGAACGTCTATACTGAGACGGCGCAACGTGACAATCAGCTCCGCGAGGTTATTCCAAAACCTGCGCCGGTCTCCCCTGCGTTTACTGAAAACAAACCCCTCTCAGATGGTGACAAGCAAAAACCTTTGTCTGCGGACGACTCTGGCTTATATGACAGCACTGGTCAGCTTAAAGATGGCAAAACCATTGAGGAGCGTGAGGAAGGCGGACAAAGCAGTCAGGGGGAACAACAGGATCAACAAGACTCGCAAGAACTGAGTGACCGCGAACAGGCTGAGCTGGAAGCTGAGCAGGCACAGATTCAGGAACTGAAAGACAGAGATCGTGAAGTACGTCTTCATGAAGAAGCGCACGCCAGAGTGGGGGGGCAGTACGCAGGATCACCAACTTATGAATATCAGCGTGGTCCGGACGGCAATAATTATGCGGTTGGTGGTCAGGTGATGATAGACGTGGCACCCACTGGGGATCCACGCGAAACCATTGATAAAATGCAAACAGTGCGTGCTGCGGCGTTGGCACCGGCAGAGCCGTCGGGCGCTGACAGAGCCATCGCAGCAGATGCGACAGCCAAAATAGCTCAGGCTCAGGCGGATCTTGCCAAGCAATCCATTAGTGGCGATGAGGATGAGGAGGACAGCAGTAATCGTGTTGTTGGTTACCAAACCCGTCGTCTTAATGAAGATGAGCTCAGCGAGCAACAACCTGAGTCTGCCCGGTTAGAAGAAGAAGTGGACCCATTTGCTGTGGCATTGCCTATCGAACGGGATCCGGAAATTGCTTCACGGGCACTGAGAATTGAAGGGTTTTATGGAGACGTTGCCAGGCCCAAAGGGGCGTCGCAGTTATCTGTGGTGATCTAACTCGCCTCAAAATAGATCACTTAATTAAGCAAATTGGTATTAAACGACAGAGGCCCGCAATTGCGGGCCTCTGTCGTTGTGGTATCAGATGTTACTTTTTCAGCTTTGCAAAGGCCTCTGCAAAGGCATTGCCCATAGCAGCGTTGCTGTTGTCACGTCGATTATCACGGCGAGGTTCTTTACGCTGTGCGGGTCGCTGAGACTTGCCGCCAGGTTTTTGCGTAGTGGGCTTACTCTGCTTCTGCCCGGTACTTGCTGGGATCTCATCGTTCAGTCGCATGGTAAAACTGATCCGTTTACGGGCAACGTCCACTTCGATGACTTTCACTTTAACAATGTCACCAGCCTTAACCACTTCACGTGGATCGGAAATGAACTTGTCCGTGAGTGCAGAAATATGCACCAGGCCATCCTGATGTACGCCAACATCGACAAAGGCACCGAAGTTCGCAACGTTTGAGACGACACCCTCAAGGGTCATGCCGACTTTTAGGTCAGCAATGGTCTCGACGCCCGCTTTAAATTGGGCTGTTTTAAACTCGGGACGCGGGTCACGGCCCGGTTTGTCCAGCTCACCCAAAATATCTGTGATGGTCGGTACGCCAAACTTATCGTCGACATACTCGGCTGGATCCAGTTTACTCAGCACATCGCTGTTGCCGATCAATGCGGTGACATCAAGTGCCTTGCTGCCACAGATCTTTTTCACAACCGGGTAAGCTTCCGGGTGAACCGCTGAGGCATCCAGTGGATCGTCACCATTAGCAATACGCAAAAATCCAGCAGCCTGTTCAAAGGCTTTAGGGCCCAGGCGCTCAACTTGTTTTAGCTGTTTGCGGCTGCTGAATGAGCCATTGCTATCACGGAACTTAACGATGTTGGTGGCCAGAGTTTTATTTAGGCCAGATACGCGTGTCAATAAAGGCACAGACGCGGTATTAACATCGACACCCACTGAGTTTACGCAGTCTTCCACCACGGTCGTCAGTGTCTGACCCAGCTGGCTTTGTGACACATCGTGCTGATATTGGCCTACACCAATGGATTTCGGTTCTATTTTAACCAGCTCAGCCAGTGGATCTTGCAGTCGGCGGGCAATGGAGACGGCACCACGCAAAGATACGTCGAGATCCGGGAACTCATTGGCGGCAAACTCAGAAGCAGAGTAGACCGAGGCACCGGCTTCACTGACCATCACTTTGGTTAGTTTTAGCTCACCGGCTGCTTTTAGCAATTCAGCTGCCAGTTTATCGGTTTCGCGAGACGCCGTACCATTACCGATCGCAATCAGTTCAACCTTGTGCTGACGGCATTGCTGTTCCAGTGTGCGCAGTGACTTATCCCAGTGATTTTGCGGTGCATGGGGGTAAATGGTGGTGGTTGCCAGTAACTTTCCTGTCTTGTCGACAATGGCGACCTTACAGCCAGTTCTCAATCCTGGGTCGATCCCCATGGTCACACGTGGGCCTGCCGGGGCAGCCATCAGCAGATCTTTGAGGTTTTTGGCAAAGACATCTATCGCGCCTTGCTCGGCAAACTCTCGGGTGGCGCCCAACATTTCGTTCTCAAGGTGGGTGGCGAGTTTGATTTTCCACGCCCATTGTACCACTGTCATCAGCCAGCCGCTGGCAGCACGGCCCGAGACTTCCAGACCATAGTGGTCTGCTATCATTTGTGCACAGTACTGTTGCGGGTCTTCCGCTTGTGGCTCTGGGTTGATAGACAGCTGCAAAATACCTTCATTTCGGGCTCTGAGCATTGCCAGGGCGCGGTGAGAAGGGACGCTGGCGAGTTTTTCATCGTGCTCAAAATAATCGCGGTACTTACTACCTGCATCTTCCTGCCCAGGCACAACACGGCTTTGTAGATAACCATGCTGTTTCAGCTGATTTCTGAATTTACTGAGGAGTTTGGCATCCTCGGCAAAGCGCTCCATCAGAATAAACTTGGCGCCATCCAGTGCGGCTTTGCTATCTGCAATGCCCTGATCGGCATTGATATAGGTTTCGGCAGCTTGTTCTGGTGTCTGATCCGGATCGCTGAACAGCAGGTCGGCCAGCGGCTCAAGCCCGGCTTCTATGGCTATCTGGCCTTTGGTACGACGTTTGGGTTTGTAGGGAAGGTATAAATCTTCCAGTTCGGTTTTACTCTGCACCTGGTTTAGCTCTGAGGCTAATTGGTCAGTGAGCTTGCCCTGCTCATCAATGGTTTTGATGATAAAAGCCCGGCGTTCCTCTAGTTCCCGCAGATAACCGAGGCGCTGTTCGAGCAATCGTAGCTGAGTGTCGTCCAGACCGCCTGTAACTTCTTTACGGTAACGGGCAATAAATGGAACAGTCGCACCTTCATCCAGTAGTGCGGTGGCAGCATCCACTTGCTGTTGTGATGCGTTTAGCTCAGCAGCTAAACGGGCTGAGATATTGCTCATGCAAAATCCTTATATAGTTCAATTGGCTAGGCCTCTTTCTCGGCCTGCGTTTGCGGTCATCATATCATATCTGAAACGGAAGTGTTCAGGCCGTGTAGTCGATCTTATTGACATACCAAAGCATTTCACCTTGCGGGGTTTTTACACTGTATTCTTCGTCGACGGCTTTCCCGAGTAACGCGCGCGCCATGGGAGAATCGATGGAGATATAATCATTCCGCTCATAGATTTCATCAGGCCCGACGATGCGGAAGCGCTTTACTTCGCCGTCATCGTTTTCTATTTCGACCCAGGCACCAAAATAGACTTTGCCCTGCTGTTGTGGAGAATACTCAACAATTTTTAAATCGGGCAAGCGTTTACGCAGGTAGCGTACTCGACGGTCTATTTGTCGTAACAGGCGCTTGTTAAAAGTATAGTCGGCGTTTTCTGAGCGATCGCCCAAACTTGCTGCCCAGTTAACGATTTTGGTCACTTCCGGGCGTTTCTCAAACCACAGATGATCGTGCTCCTGTTGCAGCTTGCGATAGCCTTCAGGTGTAATTAGGTTGGTTTTCATTTTGTTGCTTACTTTGGCAGAACAACTACATGTGTCTAGTGTAATTCGGATCCGGGTCGATACCAATCTTAGCTGGTTCAACTGGAGCCTGGTAAAGCAGAGCCATATCAGGCTGACACTTGTAACGTTCGGTAACAATCTTATTCACTGTTAATGGTGTCTAAGCGTATTAATTTCAATTATATTTAGGGTCAACTAAAGAAAAAATAAGAAGAATGCCAATGGGGAATGAAACCACCAAAGTGTTAGTCGTTGACGATGATATGCGTTTGCGCAGCCTGCTGGAACGATATCTGGTTGAGCAGGGGTTTATCGTTCGCAGTGCTGCTAATTCTGAGCAAATGGACAGGTTGCTGGAGCGTGAAAACTTTCATCTGATGGTATTGGATCTGATGTTACCTGGTGAAGATGGTTTGTCTATCTGCCGTCGCCTCAGACAAAAAGAAAACGAAATCCCCATTGTTATGTTAACGGCGAAAGGGGATGAAGTGGATCGCATTATTGGGTTAGAGCTGGGGGCGGATGACTATTTGCCTAAGCCCTTCAACCCGCGTGAATTGCTTGCCCGGATCAAAGCGGTGCTGCGCCGTCGCGCAAAAGAAGTCCCTGGGGCCCCGGCAGTGGAAGAAAATGAAGTCGAGTTTGGTGCCTTTAAGCTCAACCTGGCAACCCGGGAAATGCAAAAAGATGACCAAACCATTGCGCTGACCAGCGGTGAATTTGCGGTATTGAAGGCGTTGGTGAGTCATCCCAGAGAGCCATTGAGCCGTGACAAACTCATGAATCTGGCCCGTGGCAGAGATTACAGTGCACTGGAGCGCAGCATTGATGTGCAGGTCTCACGGTTACGCAGAATGATAGAAGAGGATGCCTCTAATCCCCGCTATATCCAGACCGTTTGGGGGCTGGGTTATGTTTTTGTGCCAGACGGCGAAAAGTAAATGAGTATCCTGCCACGCAGCGCATTTGGACAAACGGTGTTTTTTGTCGGTGCGCTGCTGTTGATCAACCAGATAGTCTCCTACATCACTGTCACGCTGTACGTGTTCAAGCCTACTTTTGAGCAGGTCAACCTGATGCTGGCCAAGCAGGTTAAAACCGTTTTTATTGACTGGGAAGAAGGAGTTGAGATTGACTCAGCTCTGTCGAAAAAGTTTTTCGAGATCACGGGTATTGAAGTGATGAGCCAGCGTGAGGCCTATCGCAATGGGCTTGGAGAGGCAAAAGAGTACACTTTGTTGTCGCGTAGTATGTCTGAGCAGCTCAATGGCTCCGCACGGGTACGGATCAGTCAGGGCGATCCTGTGGTTTACTGGGTAGAAGCGCCCCAGGCTCCGGGTTATTGGGTTCGGGTACCACTCACCGGGTTCTCTGAGACTAAAATGGAGTTTCTGGTGTTTTATCTCTCCAGTATCGGCTTTTTAAGTGTACTGGGCGGTTGGCTGTTTGCCAGACACCTGAACCGGCCGCTCAAGGCTTTGCAGATTGCAGCCAGCCGGGTAGGGGTGGGAGACTTTTCTACTCGCCTGGTTGAACATGGCTCTACGGAGGTCATCGAAGTCACCAGAGCTTTTAATAAAATGTCCAAAGGGATCGCTGAGCTGGAGAACGATCGGCGTCTCTTGATGGCTGGGGTATCTCACGATTTAAGAACACCCTTGACCCGGATCCGGCTGGCAACAGAAATGATGTCGGACGAAGAAGCCTACCTGAAAGACGGGATTATCGATGATATAGAAGATATGAACGCCATTATCGATCAGTTTATTGAGTACCTCAGACACCATAATAGTGGAGAAATGGTGCTGGATGATGTCAATGCTGTCGTCGAGGAAGTGGTGCATGCTGAACAACAGCATCAGCGCGAAATTGTGTTGGCTACAGCGGCAAATGTTCCCGCGGTGATGATGAACCATGTGGCATTAAAACGGGTAGTGACCAACATGATAGAGAATGCTATCCGTTATTCAGACGACCGGATTGAGGTTGTGACGGAGTTTAGTGCTCGCCACAAGGCGGTGTTTATTAAGGTTAAAGACAGAGGGCCTGGGATCCCTGAAGAGGAGCTGGAAACGCTATTTGAACCTTTTAAACAGGGCGATTTGGCGCGAGGCAGTGAAGGCAGTGGGCTGGGCCTGGCGATCATCAAACGCATCGTTTCTACCCATGGCGGTAAAGTACGTTTACGTAACCGCAAGGAGGGAGGCCTGAGCGCGGAGGTGATGCTGCCAGTTGCGAAAAAGTTTGCCCCCCTGACAGCGTCATCTGAATCGCCAAAACCCAGTGAATAAGCGAGATTTATCGTATCAGTCAGGTTGCCTGAGCACAGCAGAAAGAGCTCAGTTGTTGTCTATTATTGGCTTGTGCTTTGAGGGGATCGACCCTGAAGCATATTTTGCTTACTATTTTGAGCAAAGTGGGCCTACGCATCGCCGGCTAAGACTTTATTACTCTGATTCAGCAGAGCTGACTGGCTACTGTTTGCTAACCTTTGACGACAGCCACAAGGCATTTAGTGTCATTGGGGCGTCGGCTGGTTTTTTACCGCAGTTCCGGGGTAAGAATAATACCTTTTCATTTTCTATTCTAGAAGTGACCAAGGCTTATCTGCGCCGGCCCTGGCGTACTTTGTTATACGCCGACACTATGCTCAGCCCGGCCATGTTCCGGGCGATGGCGAAGAATATTGCTACTGTATATCCAACGGCAACAGGCTCTGCTGTGGAATCTCAGCTTTATGTAGCGTTAAACCCGACTGGATTAGTATCTGAGGTGAATGGTTTGCCGTGTCTTAAAGTGGTGGGGCGAAAAACGCGTTATTCGGCGCTGGAAGTGGCTCAGTTTAAAGCCAGTGATAAACCCGAAATTGCTCATTACTGCGCGCTGAATCCCAATTTCGATCAGGGAGTGGCGTTACTCACGGTGATCCCGGTCACACTGGGTCAGTTGCTTTCAACAGCCTGGAAGCAGATAACGCACTCCCGATAACTTTATATCAATTTTACTTAGTAACAGTTCTATTTGAAGGCGCAAGTATGACGCTAACGGTGTTAAAAGTTTCTCATTTATAACCTTTATCTAAGGTATAAGTTCGCAAATTTTTGCCTCGCCTATAGGGGCGTAGAAGTCTCAGCGATAGCAGGATGTGTGAGCGGTGTTATCGACCCCATTTTCTCGTCTCAGAATAGCACAAGTAATTAAGCAAATTGGTATTACTTTAAGTGGCAGCGCGCCAGAGAATACGGGACTATCAGGCATAAAAAAACGCCCAACGAGGGGCGCTTTTGATAAAGGAATCTGAATCTAAATTAGCTTAGCCGCGAGGACCTGCTGATTTGATGGCTTCAGAGACATCGTATTTTGCGAAGTTCGCTTCGAAGTCTGCAGCCAGCTTAGACGCATACTCAGCATATTTTGCTTTGTCTTCCCAAGTGTTGATTGGGTTAAGCAACTTGCTGTCTACGCCTGGTACAGCAACCGGTACGTCCAGGTTTAGTGCGTCAATGTGTTGTGTCTCTACGCCTTCCAGTGTGTCGTTAACGATTGCGTCAATCACAGCACGTGTGGTCGGGATATCGAAACGTTTACCAATACCGTAAGGACCGCCAGTCCAGCCAGTGTTAACCAGGTAAACTTTTGAGTTGAACTCACGTACACGCTTCATAAGAAGTTCTGCGTAGACGCCTGCCGGACGCGGGAAGAAAGGTGCGCCGAAACAAGTCGAGAAAGTTGACTCGATGTCTGACGTTGACCCAATTTCTGTAGAACCTACCTTTGCAGTGTAACCGCTCAGGAAGTGATAAGCCGCGGCTTCTTCTGACAGAATAGACACAGGCGGTAGTACACCACTGACATCACAAGTCAGGAAAACCACTGCGCGAGGTTCGCCAGCACGGTTCTCTACTTTACGCTTTTCAACGTGCTCAAGCGGGTAAGCTGCGCGCGTATTTTGTGTCAGGCTGGTATCATTGAAATCAGGAACACGATCTTCGTCTAGTACCACGTTTTCAAGGATGGTACCGAATTTAATAGCATTCCAGATGACAGGTTCATTCTTCTGAGACAGGTCGATACATTTTGCATAACAACCGCCTTCGATGTTGAAAACACTGCCAGGTGCCCAGCCGTGCTCATCATCACCAATCAGGAAGCGCTTAGGATCTGCCGACAAGGTGGTTTTACCTGTGCCAGACAAACCGAAGAATAAGGTGGTGTCGCCTGCTTGGCCTACGTTCGCACTACAGTGCATTGGCAGTACGCCCTTCGCTGGTAACAGGAAGTTTTGTACTGAGAACATAGACTTTTTCATTTCACCGGCGTAATGCATACCTGCGATAAGCACTTTGCGCTCTGCAAAGTTGATAATCACTGTACCGTCACTGTTAGTGCCATCGCGCTCTGGGTCGCAAACGAAAGATGGTACATTCATTACCTGCCATTGGGGTAAATCAGCTGCATTGTATTTTTCAGGCTCGATAAACATGTTTTTGGCAAAAATGTGGTGCCAAGCTGTTTCTGTTGTTACAACAACGGGTAAATAGTGCTCAGGATCTGAACCCACTTCAAGGTGAGAGACGAAGTGGTCGTTGCTGTTCACGTGTGCTTCTACACGGGCCCACAGCGCGTTGAATTTGTCCGCATCGAATGGGCGATTAACGTTACCCCATTGGATGTCGCTTTCTGTGCTTGGCTCTTTAACGATAAAACGATCGTTAGGTGAACGCCCTGTGCGGCGGCCAGTTTTTGCTACAAAAGCTCCATTTGCGGCCAAAGTCCCTTCACCACGGCGGATGGCGTGTTCGACAAGTTCAGCTGCAGTTAAGTCGACAAAACGAGTAGCGCTTGAAGTCATGTTTATACCTAAATGTGAGAATTGAACGGGATAGCTCTGGAGAAGTTTCACCAAAAGCTGAAATTATAGTAACAGATGAAATTCAGATATTCGAGCCCTGGAACCGGGTAAAACGCCATAAATTTGTCAAAAAAATCGAATAATTTCAATGATACCGGTGTCATGAAATGTGACCTTAAAATGACACCGGTATCAATTTTTAGCGACAAAAAAGCCGCCAAAATGGCGGCTTGTCTCCAATATGATAAAAATACCCCGGCTAATTAAAAATTGCCTTGATATCTTGTTCTTTAAATCGGTAATTTTTTAAGCAGTAATGACAGCTGATATTGATCTCACCTTGCTTCTGGATATCCTCTAACAGCGCCTCCTGGCCGATGTTGGCCAGTGCACTTATGGTTTTGTCACGGCTGCAACCGCAGACAAAGTTAATTTCCTGGGGTTTGAACAACTGTGGGTTATCTTCGTGATATAAGCGTGTCAGGACCGTTTGTGCGTCCAGTGTGAGCAGCTCCTCATCTTTAATGGTGTTGCTCAGTGCTTCTAAATGCGCAAAATCCTCTTCCGACTTGGTTTTGTCGACTGGCAGTACCTGCAAGAACAATCCGGCTGCTTTGGCACGTTCACCGGTCACATCGGTGGTAAACCACAAGCGGGTTTTGAGTTGTTCTGACTGGATAAAATAGTCTTCCAGACAAGCCGCTAAGGTCTCCCCATTCAGTGGCACAACCCCTTGGTAACGCTCACCCTTATTTGGGGTGATGGTGATCACCATATAGCCTTTACCCATCAGGTCCTGAATACTGCCACCTGCTATCTCACCTTGCAGGCGGGCGATACCGCGCATATTTTGCTTGTGATCGCCGTTGATGGCTGCGTACTTAACCGGGCCATCACCTTGTAATTGTACAGTGATGTCGCCTTCAAACTTTAAAGTGGCAGTCAACAGGCTGGATGCAAGCAATAGCTCACCCAATAAGGTTTGCACTTCCTTTGGGTAGTCATGACCACTGATAATGTCATTAAAGGTTTGTTCAATTTGTACGAGTTCGCCACGTACATCGAGTTGATCGAAAATATATCGATGAAGTAAATCTTGTTGCATCAATTCGGATCCTAGCTAGATTTCAGTTTGAGCAGTTCGCGACGCTGCTTTTTATCTGGTTTATGCTCAGGGCGCGGTGCAAAAAAGCTGTTGTTTTTGCGCGCAATGGCATTTTGTGCCCGTTTTTCAAGGCTGGCTGCTGACTCTTCATAGAGGGTCTGGGCAATGGGGGCGCTTTGGCGCTTTTCCATAACTTGCAGCACGGTGACTTCTTTCTCATCAAAACCTTGTGCCAGTTTGATGACCGCGCCAACCTCAACCATTCGGCTGGGTTTACAGCGTTGGCCATTGTAGTGTACCTTGCCACCTTGGATCATCTCGCGGGCGATGGTACGGGTTTTATAAAAGCGTGCCGCCCAGAGCCACTTGTCCAGGCGTACTTTCACTTCGCTTAGGTTGTTTTCTTGATTGACTTTTGTCACAATTCGTTAACTAATGCCCAAAGCTAATTTAATCGGTGAAATTTAACACATTTGATGAGGCAAAAAAAGCATCTGAACACGCTCTGATGTGGTTACATCTCAGCCACAGACACTGTTAATGCTGTGTTCAGTTAGGTATTCTAAGTTGTACCTATTTACTTTAAAGTTTCATATACGCGTGCTTGTTGAATCGAATTCGAGGCGGTACACTGAGGCGCTCAACAGAATAAGAATATGACATATGGAATTACAGCTACAACAGTTGCAAAAATTACTACATAACTTACCCCACGCGAAACTTAGCCGCCTGGTGGTGTATTTGGCTGTTGTGTATATCGCATTTCTTTTTGCTAAGTTATTTTGGTTGCTTTGGCCAGTACCGCAGACCCAGCCTTTACCTACCCAATCTCAAGTTTATGCACAGAATTCGGCAGCGGTCAGCAGTCGTTCTATTCTTGGCCACAACGTATTTGGCAAAGCCAATGAAAAGCCTGTGGTTGAAGCGCCTAAGCCGGTGATTTCTGATGCACCCGAAACGCAGCTAAATGTGCGCCTGACTGGTATTGTTGCAGTCAGCCAGAATGATGCTGCCGGGCTGGCGATTATTGAATCTCAGGGGCGCCAGGAAACTTACGTAGTCCAGGATGCCGTTAAGGGTACCCGTGCCAAACTAGCTCAGGTTCTGCCAGACAGGGTGATCCTGGATGTGAGTGGTCGGTTTGAAACTTTGATGCTTGATGGCATCGAGTTCAGCCGTCAGGTTGCGACACCTGTACAGCCTCGTCGGACCACCGCAAAACCAAATAGAGTCAGTAATCAAACCCGTGAGGAGCTCAAGCAACGTCGTGACGAATTGCTGGCTGAGCCGGGTAAACTGTTTGACTACATTCGTATTTCGCCTGAACGACGCAATGGCCAACTGGTTGGTTATCGCTTGCGTCCAGGCAAAGACCCCGAACTGTTTAAGAAAATGGGGCTTAAAAATAACGATCTCGCCATTGCTATTAATGGCTTCCAACTCACGGATATGAAACAGGCTATGTCAGCAATGAATGAGCTGAGAAATAGCACTGACGCCAATATCACGATTGAACGTGACGGCCAGACTGTCGATGTGCAATTTAGCCTGTAAAGACAATAATTTTGGAGTTATAAAAATCATGGGTAGAAAGCTACACCTCACAAAAATCAAAAAAGGGTTAGCTAAGTATGCAGCTCTGTTATTTGCGGCTGGATTGTCCTTGTCTGTTTCTGCGGTTGAGTATGCGGCCAACTTTAAAGGCACTGATATTAACGAGTTCATTAATATCATCAGTAAGAATCTCAACAAAACCATCATTATTGACCCAAATGTACGGGGCAACATTAATGTTCGCAGCTATGAGCTGATGGATGAGGCGCTTTACTATCAGTTTTTCCTTAACGTACTGGAAGTCTACGGCTATGCGGTCGTTGAAATGGAAACTGGGGTACTGAAAGTCGTACGTAGCTCGGATGGTAAAAAAGCCAATGTACCTCTGGTCGGCGACGGTGATATGGACAGCGGAGACGTGATGATCACCCGGGTTGTGGAAGTTAAAAACGTTAGCGTACAGGAACTGGGCCCATTGATCCGTCAGTTCAGTGATCAAAAAGACGGCGGTCACGTGACTAACTTTAACTCCGCCAACGTGATGATGCTGACAGGCCATGCTGCGTCGGTGAATCGCCTAGTGAGCATCATCAAATCAGTAGATCAGGCAGGTGATCAGCGCGTTGACATTGTACGCCTGCAACATGCCACGGCCGACGATGTTGTTCAAGTGGTTGAAAAAATTTATAAAGATGGCGGTAAAAATCAGGTTCCACAGTTTTTGATCCCAAAAATAGTCTCTGACAACCGAACCAATAGTGTTGTAGTCAGTGGTGAAGTGCAAGCGCGTACCCGAGCCATAGAATTGATTAAACGCCTGGATGAAGAATTGCAAAACCAGGGTAATACGCAGGTATTCTATCTTGATTACGCAAAAGCTGAGGAGCTGGTTAAAGTACTGCAAGGGGTGAGTAAAACCCTGCAAGAAGAAGCGCAGGGGGGAAGTAAGACCCGTACCCGCAGTAACAAGAACGAAACCAGCATTGAGGCGCACGAAGATTCAAACTCATTGGTTATCACCGCACAACCGGACACTATGCGATCGCTGGCCAGCGTTATTGAAAAACTTGACGTCCGCCGTGCTCAGGTACTGGTTGAAGCCATTGTTGTAGAAGTACAAGAAGGTGATGGTATCAACTTTGGTCTGCAATGGATCACCGAAAAAGGTGGCATGTTGCAGTTCAATAACGGCACAACAGTACCGGTTGGCTCATTGGCTGTGGCGGCTGAACAGGCGCGTGATAAGACGGTTGTTCGTACTCAGGCAGGTACAGAAGATCCGACTAAGATAACCGAATACAACGAAACCGTTGAAGGTGATTTAGGTGCTCTGGGCTCTTTGCTGGGCGGCATCAATGGTCTGGCAATGGGTGTGGTGAAAAACGACTGGGGTGCGATCATCCAGGCCGTATCAACCGATACCAACTCAAATATTCTGGCTACACCATCAATCACGACCATGGACAACGAAGAAGCGTCTATGATTGTCGGTCAGGAAGTGCCTATCATCACAGGCTCAACGGCCAGTGAAAACAACTCTAACCCGTTCCAGACCGTTGACCGTCAGGAAGTGGGTGTTAAATTGAAAGTCACGCCACAAATTAATGATGGCACCGCAGTACAGCTAACCATTGAGCAGGAAGTTTCCAGCGTCAGCGGTGCAACCGCGGTTGATATCTCAGTGAATAAACGTGCTATCAACACAACCGTCATCGCGGATGATGGCGGCATGGTTATCCTGGGTGGTCTGATTGACGAAGATGTTCAGGAAAGTGTCTCTAAAGTACCTCTGTTGGGTGATATCCCATTCTTAGGGCACTTGTTCAAGTCAACGAACACGACTAAGCGTAAGCGTAACCTGTTGGTATTTATTCGTCCGACGATTGTTCGTGACAGCCGCAGCATGAACGAGCTGAGCCATGCTAAATATAAGTTTATCCGCGGTGAGCAGACTAAGCAGCGTGAAGATGGTATTGACCTGATGCCGCTGCAAGACGCACCTATCCTGCCACAGTGGGATGATGCCATGGTATTGCCACCCACGTATGAAGAGTTTCTGAACGAGCAAAACGAGAAGAACAATGACTGAGGCAATACAGGAACTCATTGACGGTCATGATGAAACAGCGTTGCCGCTGGATGATTCAATGGATACAGAGGCCGGGTCGCATGTGCGCCTGCCCTTTGCCTATGCCAGGCGCCAGAGCTTGCTGTTAAGTCAGCAACCGGAAGGACTGAAAGTTTACTACAAAGGTCAGCCCTCGCTGGATGCATTGCTTGAAGTACGTCGTATTGCTCAGGCTGGGTTTACCCTTGAGCAGCTGGATGACGACAAGTTTGAGTTGCTACTGGAAGCATCGTATCAGCGAGACAGCTCTGAAACACAGCAGATGATGGAAGACATAGGCAACGAAGTTGACCTCTTCTCGCTCGCCGAAGAAATGCCGCAAACCGAAGACTTGCTTGCTGCCGATGACGATGCGCCGATCATCAAACTGATCAACGCCATGCTGAGCGAAGCAATCAAAGAAGGGGCCTCGGATATTCATATCGAGACCTTTGAGCAAGAGTTAGTGATCCGGTTCCGGGTGGATGGCGTGTTGAAAGAGGTGCTTAAACCTAATCGTAAGCTCTCTTCACTGCTGGTATCCCGGATCAAGGTTATGGCTAAACTCGATATCGCTGAAAAGCGTGTTCCACAGGATGGCCGGATCAGTTTACGTATTGCTGGTCGTGCTGTTGATGTGCGGGTTTCCACCATGCCATCCAGTTTTGGTGAGCGTGTTGTATTGCGTCTGTTAGACAAGAACAATGCGCGTCTGAATCTGGAAGATTTGGGGATGACGGAGCGTAACCGAGAGCTATTTGCTGAGATCATTGCCAAGCCACACGGTATCATTCTGGTTACCGGGCCGACAGGTTCTGGTAAGAGTACCACCTTGTATGCCGGCATGACGCAGATTAACTCCAGAGATCGCAATATACTGACTGTAGAAGATCCTATTGAATATGAGATCCCCGGGATTGGTCAGACTCAGGTGAACCCCAAAGTGGATATGACCTTTGCTCGTGGTCTGCGCGCGATACTGCGTCAGGATCCGGATGTGGTGATGGTTGGTGAGATCCGGGATTTGGAAACTGCCCAGATAGGTGTTCAGGCGTCACTTACAGGTCACTTGGTGATGTCAACTCTGCACACCAATACCGCGTCGGGTGCGATCACCCGGATGGAAGATATGGGCGTTGAACCCTTCCTGCTCTCTTCATCTTTGTTGGGTGTCTTGTCTCAACGACTGGTACGAACTTTATGCCCTAACTGTAAAGAAGCCCACCTGGCGGATGATCGCGAGTGCGAGCTACTGGGGGTCGAGAAAGGTGCGCAAACAACCATATATCGTGCTGTTGGCTGTGAAGAGTGTAACTTCAACGGTTATAAGGGCCGAACCGGTATTCATGAATTACTGATAGTGGACGAGCACATTCGTGAATTGATCCACAACGGTAAAGGTGAACAGTCGGTTGAGAAGTACATACGGACGTTCAGTCCGAGCATTCGTCAGGACGGCTGTGCCCGGGTGCTGAAAGGTCAGACGACGCTGGAAGAGGTGATGCGGGTCACCCGTGAGGAAGGCTAATGGCTGCGTTTGAGTATCGTGCTTTAGACGGCAAAGGAAAAGAGAAAAAAGGCATACTGGAGGCAGATACTGCCAAACAGGTTCGCCAGATGTTGCGTGAAAAAGCCATGATGCCACTTGAGGTGGCGCCGGCTGCGGAAAAAGAGAAGTCCGCCAGTTCAGGTGGCTTTAGTTTGTCACGTGGTTATAAACCTTCGGTTTCTGATATTGCCCTGATCACCCGCCAGCTAGCGACGTTAATCCAATCTTCTTTGCCAGTCGAAGCCGCTGTAATGGCAGTGGCAGAGCAGTGTGAAAAGCCACGTCTCAAACGCATGCTGATGGCAGTTCGTTCTAAAGTGGTGGAAGGTTACACGCTGGCAGATGGTATGTCAGAGTTCCCGCATGTGTTCGATAACTTGTATCGGGCGATGGTGGCAGCTGGTGAAAAGTCGGGCCATTTGGATCAAGTATTAAATCGCCTGGCGGATTACACCGAACAGCGTCAACATATGCGTAGTCAGATCACGCAAGCGATGGTTTATCCTACCATTCTGGTGATATTTGCAATTGCTATCGTGTCGGTTCTGCTGGGTACTGTGGTACCAAAAATCCTAAAAACCTTTGAGAAATCTAAGCAGGTCCTGCCGTGGACAACAGAATGGGTTATGGCAGCCAGTAATTTTGTGCAGGCCTACTGGATGGTGTCTCTTATCGCCATTTTCGGCAGCGTCTTTTTAATCAAACAAGCGCTTAAACGACCCAAGGTCCGTTTTTGGTACGATGCCAAGCTGTTACAGCTACCGGGCATTGGTAAAATCAGTCGTGGCATTAATACCGCGCGCTTTGCCCGTACTCTGAGTATTTTGTCTTCCAGTTCTGTACCTTTGCTGGAAGGGATGAAAATCTCTGGCCAGGTACTGGAAAACGAGAAGATAAAAGCGGCCGTGACCGAAGCGGCAACCCATGTGAGTGAGGGTGCAAGCCTGCGAGCTGCACTGGCACAAACAAAGTTATTTCCGCCCATGATGCTTCATATGATTGCAAGTGGTGAAAAGTCCGGGGAACTGGAGCAAATGCTAGAGCGTGCTGCTAACAACCAGGACAGGGAATTCGAAAGTATGGTCAGCGTTTCGTTAAAACTGCTCGAACCCGCCATGATTGCAAGCATGGCCGTGATCGTGCTGTTTATCGTAATGGCGATCCTACAGCCAATCATGGCGATGAACAAAGCAATTGGTCTGTAGTCAAATTAATTGCATATATAACATCAGCGTGTCGGTCTGGCACCACACGCTAACAGCATTGAGGTAATCAACGTGAAAAAACAATCCGGCTTTTCATTATTAGAAGTAATGGTGGTTCTGGTCATCATCGGGATGATCATGTCTATCGTGGCACCCAACATCATGGGTCAACAAGAAGAAGCAGCAAAAGAAAAAGCGATGCTGGACATTCGTCAGATTGAAGACGCAATGAAAATGTACAAGCTTAAAAATAAAAAGTATCCAACCACAGAGCAAGGCCTGGAAGCCCTGGTGACACAAACCACCATCGATCCGGTGCCAAAGCGTTTCCCGGACGGCGGCTTCATTTCAAAGCTACCTGAAGATCCTTGGGGTAATCCGTATCAGCTGGTTAGTCCGGGTGAAATGGGTAAAATCGACGTCTTTTCTATGGGGCCTGACGGCGAAGTAGGCACAGAAGATGACCTGGGTAACTGGGACAACGAAGAAGACCGTTAATTCTTATGCACACAGCAGTAAACCTTCAATCAGGTGCGCGTCAGGCACACCTGCCTAAATCTGGTCGTCAGGCCGGGTTCAGCCTTATCGAAATCCTGATGGTGCTGGTGATCATTGGCTTTTCAGTCAATCTGGTCACTTATACGCTGTCTGACGATATGGAAGAAGAATTGGAGCGTGAAGCGCTCCGACTGCATAGTGTGATCAACATGGCCTCAGAGTTTGCCATTCTCAATCAAATTGAGCTGGGCTTTCACCTGGATAAGAAAAAGCTTGAATTTCTGGTCTTTGACGGTGAAAAGTGGACGACTTTTGAGGCTGAAGAACTCTATCAGGCAGTAGAGTATTCAGATGAGTATAAAATTGTACTCACGACGGAAGATTTAGCCTGGGCACAGGACAATATGCTTGAACAGGCCAATTGGCGCGAGTTGATGAGTAGCGGCGATGAAGAGAGCCTGCTGGAACTGAAAAAACTGAAAATTCCTCAGGTCTTATTATTGTCGTCGGGAGAGGTCAGTGCGTTTCAGCTTAGCCTTGAGCTCGAGGAAGACAGTGAGCCCGTGTATTTTGTTGAAGGCGAGTTTATGGCGCCGGTGAATTTACGCAAGGAGCCGGAAGACTCATGAATGGCCTGGTAGCAAGGACAAAACAAGCTGGCTTTACACTCCTTGAGGTGATGGTAGCACTCAGCATCTGTGCCGTTGCAGGTATTGCTGCGATGCAGGCAACGGGTGAGCATATCAACCACATTAGTACTCTGGAGCAGCAAGCCTATGCCTCCTGGGTGGCTGAAAACCGCTTAGTTATGATGCGCGCTGGCGCCAAAGAAGGTGCGGTACGCAATGGCCTGAAAGGCGATGAGGAAATGGGCGGAGTAACCTGGTATTGGTCACAGTCTACCCTCGCAACGGCCGATCCCACTTTTGTAAAGGTCACGATAGAAGTGTTTTCTGATGATAAACGTGAACACTCAGTGTATGACCTGACCACCTTCATTTATAAAAAAGGGAAGCGATAATGCGCGCGCATATCTCCTCCCGACAGGGCGGCTTTACTCTGATTGAAGTGTTACTGGCCTTAGCTATTTTGGCCATGGTAGTCACTGCCACCCATCAGATCCTGGATACCACACTCAGAGCTAAAGAAGCATCTGAAGAAACCGTGGCAGAGCTGGAGTCACTGCAGACCATGTTTCGTTTGATGGATCAGGACTTCAACCAGATGACCAAACGGGAAGTACGTAATGAGGCGGGGGATTTTAGCCCAACGTATATCATTCATGGTCGCTATAACCTGAGCAGTCAGTATGATGGTATTGCTTTTGTACGTGATGGCTGGACCAACCCAATCAGTCTACTGCCTCGTTCTGAATTACAGGCCGTGGGTTATCGGGTAGTAGACGACAACCTGGAACGCATTTACCGAATTTATGTTGATCAGCTCGATGGCACTGAACCTCGCAGTCAGGTGATCCTGGAAAACGTTGAAGAGCTAAAATTTGAGTTTCTGGACGATAAGCAGAAATGGCAGCATAGCTGGGACATTAAAGCACTGCCTTTGGCGGTTGCTGTCACGATACAACAACAAGAGGCAGAGCCAATCCGGCGTATCTTTTTGACGCCAGGTGATGGCAAAGTGAAGCAAGCCAGCAGCGATGATGATAATCGCAACGGCAATAGCAACAATAATAACGACAATAACGGTCAGAATGACAATAATGGACAAAGGAGGGGCTAGCGTGAAATCTCAACGTGGTGCAGCGTTAGTCATTGTTTTGTTTATTGTGGCTCTGGCTGCGACTATCGCAACAGAAATGACCATGAGTTTGATGGTGCAGGTGCAAAAAGCCACCAACCTGCAAACTCATCAGCAAGCCAAGTGGTATAGCTATGGAGCAGAGGAGCTGGTTAAAAAAGTCCTGCTCGATAGTCGTAAAGATGAGCCAGATAAAGTCCACCTGGGACAACCCTGGGCATTATCAGAGGTACCTTATCCGGTTGATCATGGCACTCTGAGCGGTGAGATCACGGATTTGCAGGCCTGTTTAAACCTCAATGCGTTGCGCAATAAACCGCAAAACAGCGGCAACCGGAATGACACAAACCCGGCGCACAAAGCGCTGCTTGAGCTGTTAAAGAATATCGAAGATCTGCCCAGTGAAGAAAGCGAAGAGGCCATGGCAGACAGCGTGTATGACTGGCTGGATGATGACAGTATTACGTTTCGCTCGGGCGCTGAAGAAGATGAATATATGTCACTCAGAACCCCTTATCTGACAGCAAATAACTTGTTTGCTTCGGTCAGTGAGCTGAGGGTCATCAAAGGGTTTAACCCCCTGGTGATGGAAAAATTACTGCCCTATGTGTGCGTTATTCCGGGTAACACTGAGTTGGCGATTAATGTTAATACCATTCAGCCTGAGCAAGCATTGTTGCTGAGCGCGTTAATGGAGGGGCTGAGCGAGTCTGGGGCAGAGGCGATTATTTCGGCCCGTCCTGAAAAAGGCTTTGACTCAATACAAGAATTTTATTCGGAAGCGGCAAATCAGGGTGCTTCTGACAAACAAAAAAACGATAAAATTTTTACTATTTCAAGCAATTATTTTAAGTTACGAGCAAAGGCTCAGTTCGATGAGCGTTTGTTTCGCCTGACCTCAATAATCGAAATAAAAGGTGGTCGGGCGAGCATCCTAGCGCGTAAATTTGGAGGCGTTTAGTGTCAGAAAAATTGATGATCCGTGTGGGTCACTCACAACAAGAGCCGGTTCACTGGTTAGTCTGGTCGGCGCAAGACGCGCAGATCATTGCCAGCGGTGAGCTGGAGCATGCCGGGCTGCTCGGTGAGCTTAGTGAAAAAGCACAAAGCCGCTCGGTTGTCGTGTTGCTGCCAGCCTCTAGCGTGCAGTTAAAAACGATTGATTTACCAGCCAAGTGGAATCGCAAACTAGAGCAGGCCCTGCCTTTCATGCTGGAAGAGCAAATTGCCTGCGATATTGATTCGGCCTTTATCGCAGTAGGTAAAGCGGGTCAGCGTGACGAACAGCACACCATAGATGTGGCCTTGTGTGATAAAGCCTGGTTAGCAGCCTGGATGGCGTTATTTGATGATTTTGATATCAGTGTTCAACGCTTGCTACCAGATGCATTATTATTGCCTGCGCCGCCAGAAAATACTATCAGTGCTATAGAGTTGGGCACGCAGTGGTTGTTCCGCTCAGCAGAGTGGCAGGTCAGTGGTGTTGAATCTGACTGGCTGGCTGGTTTCTTGGGATTGCTGCCCGAGGAGCGTATTCAACACTTCAGCCCGGGTGAGGCACTGGCGTCGAACAAAACACTCGATGCGATGGAAAGCGAGTATGACCTACCGTTGGCGTTGTTTGCCAAACAACTAGAGCAGCAAAGCTTCAACTTACGTCAGGGTAAATTTGCCGCCAAGAAAAAGCAGCCTCAGTGGTGGCGTGATTGGCAAGCTGGCTTAATTGCGGCATCAGTTGCCTTGGTTTGCTTTATCGGAATAAAGTCAACGCAGCTGATCTTGTTACAGAATCAGGCGGACGAGCTGAGTGCGCAGGCTGTTGCCAGTTACAAACAAGCTTTTCCGAACAAAGTGGTGCGTCCGCACTTGCTGAAAAAACAGATCCAGAATGAGCTGAACAGTTTATCAGGCGAACAGCAAGGTGGCTTCCTTGAGTTGACCAATCACTTTGTGACTGTATTCGATGAAGTGAAGGACTTTGAACCCGAAACACTGCGTTATGACCAACGTCGTAATGAACTGCGGATCCGGGCAAAAGCCAACGGCTTCCAGGTCTTTGGACAGGTAAAAAGCATTCTGGAGCAGCGCGGCATGACTGTGCAGCAAGGTGCACTTAATAATGATGGCGACTACGTGATCGGTGAGATCCGCATTCGAGGTGCAGCATGAAACAGCAAGTGATCAATTATTGGCAATCTCTTAAAGAGCAGGAGCAAAAGCTGCTGATCCTTGGCGGGGTTGTGTTTTGTGTGTTTGTGCTGGTGATGGGGATCATCCGTCCACTCAATACTGCGGTAGAAAAAGCAGAAAAAGAAGTCGATAAACAACAGGCGCTGGTTTCCTGGGTCGGTAAAAGTGTAACCCAACTGAAGAGCCAGGGCGCTGGCCGCGCTTCTGCAGCCAATGTAAACCTGACTCAATTGGTGAACCGTACGCGTGGCAAATATAAAATTGTCATTAGTAAAATGCAGCCCAATGATAATGCGCTGCGCGTCAATATCGACAATGTGGAATTTAACCAGTTGATTGCCTGGCTGGACGAGCTGACCAATCAGCATGGTGTTAAAGTGGCTAACCTGGATCTGGGGAAGGAAGATGCGCCCGGGTATGTTCGAGTTAGCCGCCTGGTATTAGAGAATTAAGTATGAAGAAGATCATCAGTTTAGTGCTGGTTTTTTTGCTGGCCTTTGGTGTTTTTGCTGCCATTAGCATGCCAGCCAGTATTGTTTTGCAGCTCTCGCAGGGCTCTTTACCTCGTGCGTTGGCCATTGGAGCCGTATCGGGCTCGGTGTGGGAAGGGCGGATCAGTGAGGTCCGTTACGAAAATGTGCAACTGAATGATGTCACCTGGCAGCTAAATGGCTGGGGACTGTTAGCGGGTCAGTTACAAGGTAAAGTACGTTTTGGCTCACCCAGAGCATTGGATGAAATTTCTGGCAGTAGTAATTTCTCTGTGTCTTTACTGGATCAGGCTGCGCAGCTGGATGATGCCACATTGCGTTTTAGCGTCGAGCAGGCGATGCAGCAGGTTACCCTGCCGCTGCCAGTGGATGCCAAGGGTCGCGTGATCCTGAGTATTGATGAATACCATACTGGCCAGCCATACTGTGATGCCCTCACCGGTGAGATCAGCAGTCCCAATATTGATATCAAAGGGCTCAGTGGCTGGTTCAGTATCGGTGATATGAGTGGTGTACTGAGCTGTAAATCTGGCGATATTGCCGTCACAGTGGATCCGGAGAACCGTTTAGGGCTGCGTGCTGACGCAACGCTGGCTGCCAATATGCAGTTCCGGGTTGCAGGCAATATCAAACCTGAAGCCTCTTTACCAAAAGAAGTTCATGATGCCGTTAAATTCTTAGGTCGTCCTGATAGCGAAGGGCGTTACCCGGTGAACTTATAAATCATGATGACGTTTAACTACGACGCGCAGCATCAGACTGCGCTGACTAACTATCTTGAGCAGCGTCCAGGTGCATTGAGCCTGCGCGCTGTTGAAGGCTATTTGTTTGGGTTGATTTGTAGCCCGGACGGGATAGAGCCTGAGCAATGGCTAAGCGAGCTGAGCCTGAACGATGAGGCGCTGGAAGAGCACACTGTGTTTGCTTTTTTAGCACTGCATCATCATATCAGCGAGCAGGTTTTCTCTAATCAATTTGCTCTGCCTGCACAGGTGCAGTCCTCCTGGTCGGAAAAGCAACAGTGGAGCCTGGGCTTTTTACAGGCCAGCCAACCCTACTATGAGCGCTTAGTATCCGCTTCTGAGGTGCCACAAGAGTTGGTTGAGGCGCTGCAAATGGCGACGGAACAACTGGCATTTTTCAGCCTGCAAGAACAGCAAGTAGCACAGTTTTGTCAACAGTCGGGGCAAGAGATGTCGGCCTTTTGTGCCCAGCAATTGAGCTTAGCCAATGACTTTGCGCAAGGCTATGCAGCCTTGATTGAGCAGGTCGCTCTGGCGAGCGGCCTGTACAACGAGTAATTCAGTTACATTAAATCCAGTTCAATGTGAGTGCAGCCTTTCGCGCAATGTGCACTCCCTTTGGCTCCCTTTGCAGCGGTCAGGTCGAGTTGGATTGGCTGCGCACAGTGCTGACACAGCACCGTTTGGCCTTTGCTCAGTTTCTTCAGCAGCGCTTTTTGTTCATTGAAAGATTTTGCGCTGGCTTTGTTCAGTTGAGAAAAGTCCATTACAGCCCCGCCTCACGCAAAGAGCCGGCCGCGATTTCACACACATCCAGTAGCTTAGGGCCATAAAAGTACATATTCAGCTCATTGCCTTCACAAAACTTGAGGTGAAACACTTTCATTTTTTCATTAGTCGACAGGGCAGACATAATATAGTCGTGCTCTGACTCGGTTAAGGTTAGCTCTTTTTTGATTTGCTGGCGTGCGAGCTTGGCTGCCAGGCTATATTGGGCTTTACTTGTGTCACCAAGCAGATCAACGCCGTATTGGATGATCTGCTCACGTGGCTCTTTGATACTTGGGTGGTCAATGGTAAACAGAGCCAGTATTGCCACGACTAAAATTAAGTACTTTTTCATAACTGCAACAACTTTGATCTAAACAGCAAAAAGATGTCGCCAGTGTAATAAAATGACGGAATTAAAAGCAAGTTTAGCGCTCAGAATTTTTTATTACCCGAAATGAACGCGATGCTGTTTTATGTCGGGTTTTCCCTTTAAAATGAGCGAGATCTGATCCAGATTGATATACTACATATATAAAATAGAGGTCACTGTAGCAAGTACCTGTCCCAGGCGCGTAAGGAGCTGTGATGGACAAGCAAATTAAGGTCAAAAATATTCCCGTCGACGTCAAAATCCACAAACCCGACGATTTACAACCAGACAGGTTTAACCCTCGTAATCGCATTTATGTCAGGGCCGTCACTGGATTGCACCAGAAACTCAGAAAGCAAATAGGCTTTATCGGCATGCTGGCGTTCATGCTGTTGCCCTGGATTAATTTCAATGGTGAACAAGCGGTACTGTTCGATATCTTTGAGCAAAAATTTAATATTTTTGGTCTGACACTGTGGCCTCAGGACCTCACCATTCTGGCCTTTATTTTGATGATTGCGGCCTTTGCCTTGTTTTTGGTAACGACTTTCTATGGTCGGGTGTGGTGCGGGTATACGTGTCCTCAGACGGTCTGGACGTTCATTTTTATCTGGTTTGAAGAAAAGCTGGAAGGTACTGCCAATCAGCGTAAGAAGCTTGATCAGCGACCCATGGACTTTGATAAGTTCTGGCGTAAATCAGCCAAACACCTCAGTTGGGTGCTGTTTTCTCTGTATACCGCCATTTCGTTTGTCGGCTATTTTACGCCTATCCGAGAATTACTACCCGACCTGCTGATGTTTTCAGCTTCGGGGTATGCGGCGTTAAGTGTGGTGATCTTTACTTTGTGTACCTATGGTAATGCCGGCTGGATGCGCGAGATCATGTGTCTGCATATTTGTCCTTATTCACGTTTTCAGTCTGCGATGTTCGATAAAGACACTTTCACTGTAAGCTATGACACCGCGCGTGGCGAAAATCGCGGACCTCGTGGCCGTAAGGAGGACCCAAAAGCGCTGGATCTGGGTGATTGTATCGACTGTAAATTGTGTGTGCAGGTTTGTCCGACCGGTATCGACATCCGTAATGGGCTGCAATACGAGTGTATCAATTGTGGTGCCTGTATCGATGCGTGTGATGGTGTAATGGATAAAATGAACTATCCGAAGGGACTGATCTCCTACACAACGGAACGCAACCTCGAAAGCAGCAGTGAAAAAACCAAAGCCGTGCGGGGCAAGTTGATCGGCTACCTGCTGATCCTGATTGTCTTAAGTGGTGCTTTGGTTGCCAATGTTGCGATGCGCAAAACACTTGACCTGGATATTATCAGAGACAGAAACCAGCTGTATCGGGTGAATGTGGAAGGGCTGGTTGAAAATACATATACACTGAAGATGATCAACAAAGCACAAGTGCCTCAAACGTTCCTTATCAGTATTCGTGGTTTGTCTGATTTCACTATTCTGGGCAAACAGGAGATCCACATTGCGGCAGGCTCGACGGTGGATCAGCCGCTGTCGGTCGTCATTGACCCTTACGATCTGACGTTACCGGTTACCGAGTTCGAGTTCGTCATCACAGTTAAAGATGCGCCCTCGGAGTCTATCGCACAGCCGACAAACTTTTTTAAAGGTCGTTAGCCGAGATAGGGTACAATGGGGTAACTCAGATAGACATCACAAAAGCGGGGTAGCCCGCTTTTTTGTTACTTTGTCCTGGGCCAGACTTTGGAACAGGGCAGTGAAAGGTAAACACTATGACAGATTTCAGCTTTCAAAATTTAACGCCCGATCTGATCCTGGATGCCATTGAAAGCGTCGGGGTTTATCCTGAATCGGGGTTGTTGCCGCTCAATAGTTATGAGAATCGGGTTTATCAGTTTCGTGCTGACGATAACCGTCGCTATGTGGCGAAGTTTTATCGCCCTGAACGCTGGCAGTCCGAGCAAATTCAGGAAGAACACGACTTCACGCTGGCCCTGCAGCAAGCTGAAGTACCAGTTGTAGCCCCTCTGCGTGTTGACGGGGGCAGCTTGTTTGAGCATCAGGGCTATCGATTCTGTCTGTTTCCAAGTGTAGGAGGTCGCCAATTCGAGGTGGACAACCTGGACCATCTGGAAATGCTTGGGCGCTATATTGGGCGCTTGCATAGCGTTGCGAAGCAGGATGACTTTGCGCACCGACCGGCGATTGATGTGACCAGCTATCTGCATCAGCCGCGTGTTGATATTTTGGCTTCTGAGTGTTTGCCTGATACATTACGGCTTGCATTTACAACGGTGCTTGATCAGGTCATTAACAAAGCAGAAGAAAAATTCACATCAATCCAGCCGATCCGTTTGCATGGTGATTGCCATGCTGGCAATATTCTATGGTCTCAGGAACAGTTAATGATAGTGGACCTTGATGATTGTCGTCAGGGACCCGCGGTTCAGGATCTCTGGATGATGTTAAGTGGCGACAGGCAGAATCAGGTGATGCAACTTGATACCCTGTTATCTGGCTATGAAGAGTTTGCATCGTTCGATGCGCGCGAGCTTGCCTTAATTGAGCCGCTGAGGGCCATGCGTATGGTGCATTACATGGGATGGCTTGCTAAGCGTTGGCATGATCCGGCATTTCCCCGGAACTTTTCGTGGTTTGCAACAGACAAATACTGGGAACAGCAGATCCTGGCATTAAAAGAACAACTTGCCGCTCTGGATGAAGCGGCGATCAGTCTTTATCCATAAAAATTTAGAGAGAATAGTAATGTTAAAATCGATCAAGGTTGCGCTAATTGCGTTGTGTATGCCAGTGTTGGCAATGGCAGCCGACTTCACGGATGGTAAGCACTATCAGACGCTAACGACAACAAAAAGTGAATCGGCCAAAGTCACCGAGTTCTTTTCTTTTTATTGCCCGCATTGCTTCCAGTTCGAACCGGTTGCCAAAGCGCTGGAGAAAAGCCTGCCACAAGGTGCTGTGTTTGAAAAAAGCCACGTTAATTTCCTGGGTGGCCTGGCACCAGAAGTACAGAGCAACCTGAGTTATGCCTACATCATTGCAAAACACCATGGTAAAGCACAGCAGGTGAGCGACCAGATCTTCAACACCATACATGTGCAGCAAGTGCAACTAAAAGACTTAAAAGATGTCAAAAAGTTACTGGAAGCGAATGGCATCAGTGCTGAGCAGTTCGATGCTGCTATGGCAAGCATGCCAGTGATCAGTGCTGAGAAAGCGATGGTTGAGAAGCAAGATGCATTTAGTAAAGCGGGTGCCTTAACGGGCGTCCCAACTTTTGTTGTGAACGACAAATATAAGATTAACCTGAGAGAACTGAGCAGCCAAGCTGAGCTTGATGCTCTGGTTAAACACCTATTAGAAAAATAAGGGAAGCAGACTATGTTTAAATCTATTTGCGCCGCTGCACTGGCGCTGTTCCTGCCTTTAATGGCCAATGCTGCCAACTTCCAGGAAGGCAAGCATTATGAAGTGGTTGCAGAACGCGGTACAAAGAAACCTGAAGTGACAGAGTACTTCTCTTTTTATTGCCCGGCCTGTAATAACTTTGAATCATTGATCGGTGAGTTTAAGCCAAAACTGGATCAGGATGTGAAGTTCAAAAAGAGCCACGTCGACTTTGTTGGCGTCAGGGACCCTGAAATTCAGCAAATGATGAGTACGGCATTGGCGACAGCATCAGTGTTGCCACAAAAAGATAAGATTGTATCGGCCATGTTTGCGCACTTGCATGGTAAGCGCGGTAAGTTCAACGAAGTGGCAGACATCAAAGATCTGTTTGTTGCACAGGGCGTGTCTGCAGAGAAATTTGATAAACTGTATAAGAGTTTCTCAGTTCGCACAAAAGCGAAGAAAATGAAACGTGCGCAAGAGCAAATGCAGGACAAAGGTGCATTGAGTGGTGTACCGACGTTTATCGTCAATGGTAAATACAAGCTGATCTTGTCGCGGGAGTCGGGAGTGACGTCACCGGATGACATTGCTGCACTGATTAATTATCTGGCGAAAAAATCTTAATTTGCCAGAATGAAAAAACCCGCGGTATACGCGGGTTTTTTTGTGTCTCACATGCGCATTTACTTTCTGGTCAGAAAGACACCCGATTCAACATGGTGGGTGTAAGGGAACTGATCGAAGATAGCGATACGCGACACCTGATGCGTTTCACATAGCAATTCCAAATCACGTTCCAGCGTATCCGGGTTGCAGGAAATATAAATGATGTTGTCGTATTGGCTGACCAGTTTACAGGTTAATTCATCCATGCCTGCGCGTGGCGGGTCTACCAGAATGGTCTGGCAGTTGTAACTGTGCAGATCTATTCCTTTGAGGCGTGAGAACTGTTTTTCGCCCTTCATCGCTGCCGTAAATTCTTCACTCGACATACGAATGATATCAAGGTTATCTACCTTATTGGCTGCGATATTGTACTGCGCTGAGTGTACAGAAGATTTAGAAATTTCTGTGGCTAATACCCGATTAAATTGACCCGCCAGGGCGATGGAAAAGTTGCCATTGCCACAATACAGTTCAAGTAAGTCGTTTTGCAGTGGTGCGCACAGGTCTTGTGCCCATGCCAGCATCTTCTCGTTCACTGCAGCATTGGGTTGAGTAAAGCTGTTTTCGACTTGCTGATAGGTGTACTGCTTGTCATTAACCGTCAGCCGCTCAGTCACAAAGTCATCACCAAATACCACTTTTTGTTTTCTGGCTCGGCCGATAAAGTCAACTTTATAACTCTGCTGTAGCTCGTGACGTAGCGTTTGCATCGCTTCTTGCCAGGCATCATCCAGTGCTTTGTGGTAAAGCAGGCTGATCAGTACTTCTCCACTGAGTGTAGTGAGATAGTCAATTTGGAACAGTTTACGGCGCAGGATCTCGTTGTGACGCAGTTTATCCATCATCACCTGCATCATTTCATTGACCAGAGGCGCACCTGGATCAAACTGATCGACCCGGATCTTCTCTTTGGTTTGCTGATCGAACATGATGTGGAACAGATCGTCACCATCATGCCAGACTCTGAATTCACAACGCTGACGATAGTGGCTTTTGGGGGAGTCGTACACTTCCAGTTGTGGCGCATCGAAGCGGGCAAATTGCGCACTGATCCGCTGTTGTTTTTCTTTCAACTGTTGCTCGTAGGTCGAAGTGTCAATCGTGATCACCGCCATATTAAAACCACCATAGTTAATGCAAAGAGGCGCTATTTTAGGATGCACTTTCGATTTGTCCAGCACAGAGCAAAACTTTTTGCTCTTTTATTGTACAATAGACTTAAGCTTATGGCGTTTTGGCCGATAACCAACTATCAAGTAAAGCGGAGAGCAGACATGAAAATCGGACAGTTGAATCAGCTGTTGAATCCGGCGATGCAGCATAACGCGGGTAAAGCTAAATCGCTTATCCCTAATATGTCAATTAATACGGATAGTTACCACGGAAACAAATCTCAGGCAGCGGCAAAAATGCTCGATGATAAACTGGCGCAGGCGCTGGGCATTGAGAAAAAAGAAGAAAAAGACAAGCCGCTGTTTGATTTTGAGGAAATTGTCAAAAATGTGCTGGGGTTTGTACAGGGGGCAGTGAAAAAAGCCAAAGCCGCAGGGGAAGATGACGACACACTCAAGAGTATGCTTGATCAAGCACGCAAGGGCGTGCAGATGGGGATTGATGAAGCGTCGGAAGAGTTAAAAGGCACCGGTTTATTCAATGATGAAATTGAGGATGGGATAGAAAAGTCCCGGGAAGGCATTTTTAACGGCCTGGACGAATTTGAAAAAGAGTTGTTTGATCCTAAGCCCCAGCAAGTGTCTGTTAGTGCCGCTCAGTTTGCCAGCTTATCGAATCAGGCTGAATACGCCTTTACTACAGCAGAAGGCGATGAGGTGGTGATTTCATTCAGTGATGCGATGAGCCAATCTCAGGCTGCCAGTTATGCACGCAATGGTGACGGTGAAGGATTTGCTTATGGTGAGCAGAGCAGTCGTGAACTTAACTTTTCTATCAGTGTGAATGGCGATCTGAATGAAGATGAGCAGGCAGCCATCAACGATATGATGAAAGATATCCGTGATGTCAGCGACACCTTTTTTGCCGGTGATTACGACGATGCCTTTGCCAAAGTGCAGGAGCTGGGTATTAACAGTGAGCAAATCGTCAACTTCACCATGGACTTGCGCCAGACTAAAACCTCGGCAGCAATTGCTCAGTATCAGCAAAGTAATCCGATGAAAGATCTGGAAAAAGCATTACAGCCATTGGATCAGCGTTTGGAAGGGATCCATGATGAGGCGAAAGGACTGGGTATAGAAGCTCAGTTACCGGATATTATGGCGTGGATCAACGAAGGCCAGGCACGTCTGAATGAGTTTCTGGATTATGCTGAAGGCTTCTTCAGCGCACTGGAATCACGTCAAGCTGAGAAGCAAGACCAGCAGGTATAATAACGCGTCCGAACCCATTCAGTTTGAGCTGACACAAGTATTTATTTTAAACCCTGACCGTGGCACACTGCGCGCGAACTGTAAATAAGGAGCGCATGTGCCACACATTCTCGTTTTTGATTCTGGTATCGGTGGAACCAGCGTGCTTGAGCACATTCGTGCGGTACTGCCTCATGCCGATTATAGCTATGTGATGGACAACGTGCTGCTGCCTTATGGCTTACAGTCCCAGCAGACTATTCAGCAGCGTTTGGCCGCCCTGATCAAGTGGCTCGATCGTGACTTGCATCCGGTCGATATCATAGTGATTGCATGCAACACCGCCTCAACTTATGCATTGGAATCTACGCGTCAGTTAACCTCTATCCCGATTGTTGGAGTTGTGCCTGCCATCAAGCCCGCAGCCATTGCCAGTCGTAGTCGACATATTGGCTTACTGGCGACGCCAGCAACGTCCGGAAATACATACACCCAACAGCTCATTACGCAATTCGCGAACGAATGCCAGGTTGATTTGTATCAGTCGACTAAATTGGTTGAGCTGGCTGAACAGTTTTATTGGTCCGGTGAGATTGACCGTGAGCAGCTTGCCGCTGAGATCAAACAACTTGAACTCGCCGCAGGGTTGGATCACTTAGTCTTGGGGTGTACGCACTTTCCTATTATTGCGAAACCTTTGAGTGAGGCCATCTCTGAGTCGGTGACCCTGATTGATTCAGGCGCTGCAATTGCCAGACGTGTTACGTCTTTATTGGCGCAAGGGGGCATGGCTGAAGAGCCTGGGGTGCCAGTTCAGTGCAATGGCGTTGAGTTAGGAGTAACGAATTGGTACGCGACGGCAACCCAGGCGTATAACATTGATAGACCTGGCGTCAGATTGATCAGCCTTGATCGTTAGTGATCAGTGACGCTTGTTTTTGTTTCGCTTCTCTGACTTTTAACGTACGTTGCTGAAACTCAGATCCATTTTTCGATATTGCTTTATGCAAGTGCGAAGATAACGTGTAGAAATAAAAAAGGGGTGGTAACCTGATTGGCACCACCCCTGTTAGTGTGTACAACGAGCTGTTATAAAATGAATGAGATCAGTCTTGATCGTTAGTGGTCAGTGACTCTTGTTTTTGTTTCGCTTCTCTGACTTTTAACGTACGTTGCTGAAACTCAGATCCATTTTTCGATATTGCTTTATGCAAGTGCGAAGATAACGTGTAGAAATAAAAAAGGGGTGGTAACCTGATTGGCACCACCCCTGTTAGTGTGTACAACGAGCTGTTATAAAATGAATGAGATCAGTCTTGATCGTTAGTGGTCAGTGACTCTTGTTTTTGTTTCGCTTCTCTGACTTTTAACGTACGTTGCTGAAACTCAGATCCATTTTTCGATATTGCTTTATGCAAGTGCGAAGATAACGTGTAGAAATAAAAAAGGGGTGGTAACCTGATTGGCACCACCCCTGTTAGTGTGTACAACGAGCTGTTATAAAATGAATGAGATCAGTCTTGATCGTTAGTGGTCAGTGACTCTTGTTTTTGTTTCGCTTCTCTGACTTTTAACGTACGTTGCTGAAACTCAGATCCATTTTTCGATATTGCTTTATGCAAGTGCGAAGATAACGTGTAGAAATAAAAAAGGGGTGGTAACCTGATTGGCACCACCCCTGTTAGTGTGTACAACGAGCTGTTATAAAATGAATGAGATCAGTCTTGATCGTTAGTGGTCAGTGACTCTTGTTTTTGTTTCGCTTCTCTGACTTTTAACGTACGTTGCTGAAACTCAGATCCATTTTTCGATATTGCTTTATGCAAGTGCGAAGATAACGTGTAGAAATAAAAAAGGGGTGGTAACCTGATTGGCACCACCCCTGTTAGTGTGTACAACGAGCTGTTATAAAATGAATGAGATCAGTCTTGATCGTTAGTGGTCAGTGACTCTTGTTTTTGTTTCGCTTCTCTGACTTTTAACGTACGTTGCTGAAACTCAGATCCATTTTTCGATATTGCTTTATGCAAGTGCGAAGATAACGTGTAGAAATAAAAAAGGGGTGGTAACCTGATTGGCACCACCCCTGTTAGTGTGTACAACGAGCTGTTATAAAATGAATGAGATCAGTCTTGATCGTTAGTGGTCAGTGACTCTTGTTTTTGTTTCGCTTCTCTGACTTTTAACGTACGTTGCTGAAACTCAGATCCATTTTTCGATATTGCTTTATGCAAGTGCGAAGATAACGTGTAGAAATAAAAAAGGGGTGGTAACCTGATTGGCACCACCCCTGTTAGTGTGTACAACGAGCTGTTATAAAATGAATGAGATCAGTCTTGATCGTTAGTGGTCAGTGACTCTTGTTTTTGTTTCGCTTCTCTGACTTTTAACGTACGTTGCTGAAACTCAGATCCATTGAGTTCGTTGATGGCTTTTAAAGCATCGGGGCATAGTGGGGGCATTTCAATATTGCTTTATGCAAGTGCGAAGATAACGTGTAGAAATAAAAAAGGGGTGGTAACCTGATTGGTAGCACCCCTGTTAGTGTGTACAACGAGCTGTTATAAAATGAATGAGATCAGTCTTGATCGTTAGTGGTCAGTGACTCTTGTTTTTGTTTCGCTTCTCTGACTTTTAACGTACGTTGCTGAAGCTCAGATCCATTGAGTTCGTTGATGGCTTTTAAAGCATCGAGGCATAGTGGGTGCATTTCGATATTGCTTTATGCAAGTGCGAAGATAACGTGTAGAAATAAAAAAGGGGTGGTAACCTGATTGGTACCACCCCTGTTAGTGTGTACAACGAGCTGTTATAAAATGAATGAGATCAGTCTTGATCGTTAGTGGTCAGTGACTCTTGTTTTTGTTTCGCTTCTCTGACTTTTAACGTACGTTGCTGAAGCTCAGATCCATTGAGTTCGTTGATGGCTTTTAAAGCATCGAGGCATAGTGGGTGCATTTCGATATTGCTTTATGCAAGTGCGAAGATAACGTGTAGAAATAAAAAAGGGGTGGTAACCTGATTGGTACCACCCCTGTTAGTGTGTACAACGAGCTGTTATAAAATGAATGAGATCAGTCTTGATCGTTAGTGGTCAGTGACTCTTGTTTTTGTTTCGCTTCTCTGACTTTTAACGTACGTTGCTGAAACTCAGATTCATTGAGTTCGTTGATGGCTTTTAAAGCATCAGGCTGCGGCATTTCTACAAAACCAAACCCTCGGCGTTTACCCGTGTTCTTATCTTTAAGCAAACGAACCGAAAAAACCTGTCCCTTTTCTTCGAACAATTCGCGGACAACTTGTTCATTTGCTCTGTAGGGTAAATTACCGACATAGAGTGTGGTTGTTTCTACCGAACCACTGATGCTACTACTACCAGTATTTCCTGTTGAGGAAGCAAATGCTGAAGCAATACCTCCAATTATGATGCCTAGCGCCAATAATAGGGCGGGATCTACTTGACTATTTAGCAGTACAAAATGACCGAGCGCGTAGCTCAGTATTGCCAGGAGAAGTACAGTAAATAGTGTCTTACGATCGAGAATATTCATAAGGATCTACCAAAAAACGTTGAATACACATTAATTTAACAAGAAAGGTTGCTATATTAACGACTTAATCAAATATCGCAATAATTAAATATAGAACTTGTTGAAAAGATTGCATCTTATCTACGTAATTACTGCCAGTATTGAGGGTTTAAAGATAAATGATCAAAAAGATCAAAAAAGGGGTTGCAATGGTTTTCGATTTCCCTATAATGCGCATCCACCGACACGGAGCACAACGCTGAAAAGCAACGAGCTAAGTGAGGGGAAAGCCAAACGGAAAGCTTAATTAAGAAAAATTAAATTTTCTAGTTGACTTTAAAAGTGAAGCGGTTAATATGGCGCTCCACTTCGCAGCTAGGCTGCGGTAACTAACTGAGGTTAGTTATTTGTTCTTTAAAAATATGAAGCAATCATCTGTGTGGGCACTCGTACAGATTGAGTTCTAA
>NZ_AHCD03000037.1 GCF_000238295.3 Pseudoalteromonas rubra | reverse complement strand
TTCAATTAAAAGTTTTTTGTTTGAAGTAAACTTCAAACCATGCTCAATGAATTCTGATTTTGATTACTCTCTATAAATAAAGAGAAATCGAATTGACTGCTATAGTCACTCAGTTCAGTTGAGACTCTAAATTTTTGTGCGTCATTCAGTAAACTGAAATTCGCTGTTAGAACTCAATCTGTACGAGTGCCCACACAGATGATTGCTTCATATTTTTAAAGAACAGTGCGATAACTTGTTATCGCTGAGGGTTGTGCATTCTAATCACTTCCCATTTTATGTCAACACTTAATTTTGAAAAATTTCAGAACCAAGTTTTATTTGACTCCCAACTCGCTGGCTCGTTGCTTTTCAGCGTTGTGCCCCGTGTCGGTGGATGCGCATTATAGGGAAATCGAAACCCAGCGCAACCCCTTTTTTGAAGAAAAGTGCGAAAAACAGCGCGTTCGGACAAAAATAAGGCAAGACGCTCATTTATACACCTTTACTTATGTATATTTCCTCATTTTCTGTACAAGCTCACTCTTTTTATAGAGAATTCCCGCCGAATTATTTGATTAAAATAGGAAAGTCATGAAAAAGTTCAGTTTGGCTGTATTAGCTGCGCTCTCTACAACCACTTTTGCATCAGAAGACATCACAAACCCACTATCCTTCTCAGCAACCGCTGGTTATACCTTCGGTGGTGACACACTAGGGACATTGGTGTACGAAGATGATAGTGACAACAGCGTAAAAGCAGGATCTGGATTAATTCTTGGTGGCGGATTCAACTATGCACTTAGCCAGACGTTCGATATTCGCCTGAATGCATCTATTCATCTTGATTCTGCAGACGCAGAAAATGGCGATCTCACATTTAGTCGTTTTGCATGGGAAGCTATCCCTTACTATAAAGCAAATGAACAAATCAAACTCGGGCTCGGTGTAGGCATAGATTCATCGGTTGAGCTAGAAAATGACTTCGGCAATGATATTGAATTTGACAATGCGGGTAAGTTCATCGTGTCAGGTATGTACACATTCGAAAATTGGAGTGCCAGCCTAGAATTAAGATACAGCGTAGTCGAATATGAAGTCTCAAAGGTCGGCCACTATTCTGTTGCAAACGAACTTGCACGTGCCAACAAGATTGATGCGAATCACGTTGGTATTTTATTTCACTGGAACTTCTAAGCCTCTGGATAAGTCTGGTGGAATACTTTTCACCAAACGTAGAAAAGCCGGGCATTGCCCGGCTTTTCTGTGTCTTAACTAGTAAGACTTACTCTGCAGACTGCGCGTCTTCTTGAACTTCTTCAGTCGCAACTGGGCGATCTAGTAGTTCAATGTAAGCCATTGGCGCGTTGTCACCTGCACGGAAGCCACACTTCAGAATACGAGTGTAACCACCTGGACGATCCGCGAAACGAGGACCGATCTCAGAGAACAATTTACCAACTACTTCTTTATCACGCGTGCGAGCAAACGCTAAACGACGGTTTGCTACGCTGTCAGTCTTAGCCAGTGTGATTAAAGGCTCAATTACACGGCGCAACTCTTTCGCTTTAGGCAAAGTTGTTTTGATGATTTCGTGCTTCACCAAAGAACCAGCCATGTTGCTGAACATCGCTTTGCGATGGCTGCTGTTACGGTTTAATTGACGACCACTCTTACGATGGCGCATGACCCTATCCTTCTAACTAAACTAATATAGTAACTTAGATTACTCAGCCAGACTTGCAGGTGGCCAGTTTTCCAGGCGCATGCCCAGAGAAAGACCACGTGAAGCTAGCACGTCTTTAATTTCAGTCAGAGACTTCTTACCAAGGTTTGGTGTTTTCAGAAGCTCAACTTCAGTACGCTGTACTAAGTCACCGATATATTGAATTTGCTCGGCTTTCAGACAGTTCGCAGAACGTACAGTTAGCTCTAAGTCATCGACTGGACGAAGCAGAATAGGATCGAACTCTGGCTTCTCTTCTTTTTCTTCCGGCTCAGAAACATCACGTAAATCTACGAATGCTTCTAATTGCTCAGCAAGAATAGTAGATGCACGACGGATCGCTTCTTCAGGATCCAAAGTGCCGTTCGTTTCCATATCGATGATTAGTTTGTCTAAGTCTGTGCGTTGCTCAACACGAGCTGACTCAACCGAGTACGCAATACGCTCAACCGGACTGAATGATGCATCAAGCAGCAAACGACCGATTGGGCGCTCATCGTCATCAGAGGATAAACGACTAGACGCCGGTACATAACCGCGACCACGCTCAACGCGAATGCGCATACTGATCTCACTATTGTCAGCCGTAAGGTGACAGATCACATGCTCAGGGTTGGCAATAGTCACGTCTCCGTCGTGCTGGATATCAGCCGCAGTCACAGGGCCTACACCAGACTTAGTCAGGGTAAGGAAAACTTCATCTTTACCTTCTAGAGATACTGCCAGACCTTTCAGGTTCAACAGAATTTCAATGATGTCTTCTTGTACGCCTTCTTTCGCGCTGTACTCGTGCAATACACCGTCAATTTCAACTTCTGTCACAGCACAACCAGGCATAGATGAAAGAAGTATACGACGTAGAGCATTGCCTAGTGTGTGGCCGAAACCACGCTCTAGAGGCTCTAAAACTACTTTAGAACGCGTTGAGCTTACAGCGTCGATATCGACTAATCTTGGTTTTAGGAATTCGGTTACAGAACCCTGCATTTTATCCTCTCTTAACTCTTAACTTTACTTCGAGTAAAGTTCGACGATTAGTTGTTCGTTAATGTCCGCAGACAGATCAGAACGCTCTGGTAGGCGCTTGAAAGTACCTTCCATTTTTGAACCGTCAACTTCAACCCAAGTTGGCTTTTCGCGTTGCTCAGCCAACTCTAGAGCAGCGATGATACGCGCTTGCTTTTTAGACTTCTCGCGAATTACTACCACGTCTTCTGGAGTAACTACGAAAGAAGGAATATTAACAACACGACCATTAACCATAATCGCTTTGTGGCTTACTAGCTGACGTGCTTCAGCACGTGTGCTTGCAAAACCCATGCGATATACAACATTGTCTAGACGTTGCTCTAGAAGCTGAAGCAGGTTTTCACCTGTGTTGCCTTTAAGGCGAGCAGCTTCTTTGTAGTAGTTACGGAATTGCTTTTCAAGTACACCGTAGATACGACGAACTTTTTGCTTTTCACGTAGCTGTAGACCGTAGTCAGATAGACGACCTTTACGTGCGCCGTGCTGACCAGGTGCTGTTTCTAGTTTACACTTAGAGTCAATTGCTCTTACGCCGCTTTTAAGGAACAGGTCAGTACCTTCACGACGACTCAGCTTGAGCTTAGGGCCCAAATATCTTGCCATGTTCTTTCTCCTAACCTATTAATTATACGCGACGTTTCTTCGGTGGACGACAACCATTATGTGGGATTGGCGTCACGTCAGTGATGTTTGTGATACGGAAACCAGCAGCATTCAATGCACGAACAGCAGACTCACGGCCTGGACCTGGACCTTTGATGAATACTTCTAGGTTCTTAAGACCGTACTCTTGAGCAGCAGTACCTGCACGCTCTGCAGCAACCTGTGCAGCGAAAGGAGTAGACTTACGAGAACCACGGAAACCTGAACCACCTGCAGTCGCCCAAGAAAGAGCATTGCCTTGACGGTCAGTGATGGTCACAATCGTGTTGTTGAAAGATGCATGAACGTGAGCCATGCCGTCAACAACCTGCTTTTTGACCTTTTTACGACGAATTGGTGCTTTTGCCATAACTTACCCCACCTTATTTCTTGATAGGCTTGCGAGGACCCTTACGAGTACGCGCGTTAGTCTTAGTACGCTGACCACGTAGTGGAAGCGAACGACGGTGACGTAAGCCACGGAAACAACCAAGGTCCATAAGACGCTTGATGTTTAGTGTAACTTCACGACGAAGATCACCTTCAACAGTGTACTTGCCAACTTCTTCACGAAGGATGTCAAGAGTTTCGTCGTTTAAATCGCCGATTTTAGTAGTTTCAGCGATACCTGTCGCAGCTAAGATAGCCTTAGCGCGAGTTTTACCTACACCATAGATGCTTGTTAAACCGATAACAGCATGCTTATGATCAGGAACGTTAATGCCTGCGATACGGGCCACTAACATATCTCCTATAAATAAACCTGATTATCATCTTGCTGGAAAGCCCGTATAGGATACCCAACCGACATTCAGGTTTTACCAATGAAACAGGCTAAGTAAACTACTTAGCCTGCACGACTAGATTTCTTAGCCTTGCCTTTGCTTGTGCTTAGGCTCACTGCAGATCACGCGTACCACACCGGCACGTTTGATAACTTTACAGTTACGGCAGATTTTCTTAACGGAAGCACGTACTTTCATTACTCAACTCCGTAAACAGACCTTAGCGGCCGTAGCCTTTAAGGTTCGCTTTTTTCAGCACAGAATCATACTGATGAGACATCAGATGGGTCTGTACTTGTGCCATAAAGTCCATGATAACCACAACGATAATCAAAATTGATGTACCGCCGAAGTAGAACGGCGTTTGCCACGCCATGGTCATAAACTCGGGCACCAGACAGATAAAGGTAATATACAACGCACCGGCCAAAGTCAGGCGTGTCATTACTTTATCAATGTATTTAGATGTCTGCTCACCTGGGCGAATGCCTGGAATAAATGCGCCAGATTTCTTCAGGTTGTCTGCTGTCTCACGCGGGTTAAATACCAACGCAGTGTAGAAGAAGCAGAAGAAGATAATCGCTGCTGCAAGTACCATCGCGTACAGAGGTTGACCAGGAGTCAACACTGCAGAGACAGCTTGTAAGAAGTCAGCAACTGGACCTTCACCTTGACCGAACCAGCTTGCAATTGTACCAGGGAACAAAATGATGCTGCTAGCAAAGATTGGTGGAATAACACCCGCCATGTTAACTTTCAATGGTAAATGCGTGCTCTGCGCTGCGAAGACCTGACGACCTTGCTGACGTTTTGCGTAGTTAACAACGATACGACGTTGACCACGCTCAAAGAACACTACCAAATAAGTAACGGCGAATACGATTACCGAAATTACAACCAAAGCTAATACGTTCAGATCACCTTGACGCGCCATTTCTGCTGTCGAACCGATTGCAGACGGCAGGTTAGCTACAATACCAACAAATATCAGAACAGAGATACCGTTACCAATACCACGCTCTGTGATTTGTTCGCCCAGCCACATCAGGAACATAGTACCGGTTACTAAACTCACCACAGCGGTGAAGTAGAAACCGAAACCAGGATTTACGACCAACCCATCCATCATATTAGGAAGGTTAGTAGCAATACCGATAGACTGGAATGTAGCAAGCACAAGCGTACCATAACGCGTGTACTGACTGATCTTCTTACGACCTTGCTCACCTTCTTTCTTAAGCTCTATCATCGCAGGATGTATGTGCGTTAATAGCTGCATAATAATTGAAGCTGAGATATAGGGCATAATACCCAGCGCGAGTACCGAGGCACGCTCAAGCGCACCACCGCTGAACATGTTGAACATTTCAACAATGGTGCCCTTTTGTTGCTCGAAGAATTCGGCAAGTACGGCGGCATCAATCCCAGGGATCGGCACGAACGAACCTAAACGGTAAATAATGATAGCACCCAATACAAACAGTAGTCGGCGCTTCAGTTCCGCTAGCCCACTCTGTGCGCTTTGCATATCTTGACCTGGTTTAGCCATAGTGTACTTCCTTAGTCTTCTACCTTGCCTCCGGCAGCTTCGATAGCTTCGCGAGCACCTTTAGACACTTTAATGCCTTTAACGGTAACTGCGCGTGAAACTTCGCCAGATTTAACAACTTTTACGAACTGGATGTTCTTTTTAACAATACCAGCTGCTTGTAACGCGCTTACGTCTACCGTATCGCCTTCAACTTTAGCGATTTCGTACAGGTTTACTTCAGCAGATACTAGAGATTTGCGAGAAGTGAAACCGAACTTAGGCAGACGACGTTGCATAGGCATTTGACCGCCTTCGAAACCAACGCGTACTTTACCGCCTGAGCGTGATTTTTGACCTTTGTGACCACGACCACCAGTCTTACCAAGACCAGAACCGATACCACGGCCAACACGCTTACCAGCTGTCTTTGCACCAGCAGCAGGTGAAAGTGTATTCAAATGCATCGAATTAACCCTCTACCTTAACCATGTAAGAAACTTGGTTGATCATACCGCGAACTGCTGGCGTATCTTCTAGCTCAACAGTGTGGTTGATACGACGTAAACCAAGGCCACGTAATGTAGCTTTATGCTTCGGTAAACGACCGATTGAGCTACGTACTTGAGTTACTTTTACTGTGTTTGCCATGGTGTCTTACCCCAAAATTTCGTCAACGCTAAGACCACGTTTAGCAGCAATACCCTCTGGAGAATTCATGTTCTCTAGAGCTGAAACTGTTGCACGAACGATGTTGATCGGGTTAGTAGAACCGTATGCTTTTGAAAGTACGTTCTGTACACCAGCAACTTCTAGTACTGCACGCATCGCACCACCGGCGATGATACCTGTACCTTCTGATGCAGGCTGCATGTATACTTTAGAACCAGCATGGCGACCCTTGATAGGGTGCTGCAAAGTATGACCGTTAAGGTCTACTGAGATCATGTTACGACGTGCTTTTTCCATTGCTTTTTGAATAGCAGCTGGAACTTCACGTGCTTTACCGTAACCGAAACCTACTTTACCTGCGCCGTCACCAACTACAGTCAGTGCTGTGAAGCTAAAGATACGACCACCTTTAACTACTTTAGACACACGGTTTACCGCGATTAGCTTTTCAGCCAATTCAGGCTGTTGTGCTTTTGCTTCTACGTTAGCCATTGTCTACTCCTAGAATTGCAGACCGGCTTCACGCGCTGCATCAGCAAGCGCCTTCACACGGCCGTGATATTTAAAGCCACTGCGATCAAAAGCGATTTTTTCAACGCCTTTGTCAGCTACGCGCTCAGCGATTGCTTTACCAACTGCTTGAGCCGCTTCGATGTTGCCTGTGCCTTTAACTGTTTCAGCAATTGCTTTTTCAACAGTAGAAGCAGCAGCCAGTACACTACCCTCAGTGTTGATCACTTGAGCGTAAATGTGACGTGGCGTGCGGTGGATAACAAGGCGAGTTGTGCCCTGTTCGATAATATTTCTACGAGTGCGCTTAGCACGACGTAGACGAGCTGTTTTCTTATCCATCGTCTTACCTTACTTCTTCTTAGCCTCTTTACGACGCACGTATTCGTCAGCATAACGTACACCTTTACCTTTATAAGGCTCTGGCTCACGGTATGAACGAATGTTCGCAGCAGTTTGACCAACCAGCTGCTTGTCTGCGCCCTTAACAACAATTTCAGTTTGGCTTGGAGCTTCGATAGTGATACCCGCTGGGATCTCGAAGTTCACTGGGTGAGAGAAGCCAAGAGTCAAGTCTAATACTTTACCCTTAACTGCTGCACGGTAACCAACACCTACTAGTTGTAGTTTCTTCTCAAAACCTTCGTTAGCACCGATGATCATGTTATTGATCAACGCACGTGCAGTACCCGCTTGAGCCCAAGCGTTAGCAACTTCACGTGGAGTTGTAGTGATAACGTTGTCGTTAAGTGAAACTTCAACCGCTGCATTGATAGTGCGCGTTAATTCACCGTTTTTGCCTTTAACTTTGATGTCCTGGCCGTTAACTGTAACTTCAACACCGGCAGGAACAGTAATAGGAGCCTTCGCTATACGAGACATAGTTCCCCTCCGATTAAGCTACAAAGCCAATGATTTCACCACCAACACCAGCGTTACGCGCAGCGCGGTCTGTCATCAGGCCTTTAGAAGTTGATACGATAGCGATACCTAGACCACCCATTACCTTTGGTAATTCGTCACGTCTCTTATAGATACGTAGACCAGGGCGGCTAACACGCTGGATGTTTTCGATAACAGCTTTGCCTTCGAAGTACTTAAGTTCGATAGTCAATTCTGCTTTAACGTCACCAGATACTGCGAAGTCACCGATGTAACCTTCGTCTTTTAGTACCTTAGCAATAGCTACTTTCAGCTTTGAAGTTGGCATAGTTACAGATACCTTCTTCGCAGTCTGACCGTTACGGATGCGTGTAAACAAATCCGCAATTGGATCTTGCAAGCTCATGTCTTACTCCCGTGATTCTATTACCAACTAGCCTTTTTAAGGCCAGGAATTTCACCGCGCATAGCAGCTTCGCGAACTTTGATACGGCTCATGCCGAACTTGCGAAGGTAACCATGTGGGCGGCCCGTGATGTTACAACGATTACGTTGACGTGAAGGGCTAGAATCGCGTGGTAAAGACTGTAGCTTTAACACTGCATCCCAACGCTCATCATCAGATGCGTTAACATCGCTGATGATAGCTTTTAACGCAGCACGCTTTTCAGCATACTGAGCAACTAATTTAGCACGTTTTACGTCACGTGCTTTCATTGAATTCTTTGCCATAACCCTACCCTTACTTTTTGAATGGGAAGTTGAACGCTTCTAACAACGCACGGCCTTCGTCATCTGTTTTCGCAGAAGTAGTGATTGTGATGTCCATACCGCGAACACGGTCGACTTTATCATAATCGATTTCTGGGAAGATGATTTGCTCACGTACGCCCATAGAATAGTTACCGCGACCGTCGAAAGACTTTGCGCTAACACCGCGGAAGTCACGAATACGTGGCATCGCGATAGAGACTAGACGCTCTAGGAAATCCCACATACGCTCGCCGCGTAGGGTTACTTTACAGCCAATTGGGTAACCTTCACGGATCTTAAAGCCAGCAACAGATTTGCGTGCTTTAGTTACCAGAGGCTTCTGACCAGAGATAGCTTCCAGGTCTGCTACTGCATTCTCTAGAATTTTCTTGTCAGCTAGGGCTTCGCCCACACCCATGTTTAGTGTGATCTTTTCGATCTGAGGGACTTGCATGACAGAGCTGTAACCGAACTTTTCGAAAAGTTCTTTTACTACTTTGTCTTTGTACACTTCATGCAGTTTCGCCATCGTCTACTCCAACTATTAGATAGTTTTACCAGTAGACTTGAAGAAACGGACTTTTTTACCGTCTTCAAATCTAAAACCTACACGATCTGCTTTGCCAGTTTCGGCATTAAAGATCGCGACATTAGATACGTCGATAGACGCTTCTTTCTCAACAATGCCGCCAGCTTGCTGTAGTTGTGGTACAGGCTTCTGGTGCTTTTTGATGATATTGATGCCTTCGACAAATACTCGACCAGTTTCAGTTACAAGTGAAAGCACTTTACCGCGCTTACCTTTGTCTTTACCGGCTAGTACGATTACTTCGTCATCACGACGGATTTTTGCTGCCATGATCGACTCCTTATAGTACTTCTGGTGCTAGTGAAACGATCTTCATGAACTTTTCGTTACGTAGTTCACGAGTCACAGGGCCGAAGATACGAGTTCCGATCGGCTGTAGGCTATCGTTAAGGATAACAGCAGCATTACTGTCGAAACGGATCAAAGAACCGTCTGGACGACGAACGCCTTTTTTGGTGCGCACAACTACTGCGTTTTTAACATCACCTTTCTTCACTTTACCGCGAGGAATCGCTTCTTTAACAGAAACTTTAATGATGTCGCCAACCGCTGCGTAGCGACGGTGCGAACCACCTAAGACTTTAATACACTGCACTTTGCGAGCGCCGCTGTTATCAGCAACGTCCAGCTGAGTTTGCATTTGGATCATCTTGATGAGCTCCGGTGTAATTACAACACGCCTAGATTTTGTTTAAAACCCAAGCATTTAGATTAATTTCCACTCAAATTACGAACGTGTCGTGCTTCAAGGGCGGGCAATTGTAACAGCAAAGCAGCACTAAAGATAGTTCAATTTTTAATTAATTTGAGTACGCAGCTGTGCCGAACTTGCTGTAAAACAGGGATATGGGGACAAACCAAATCTTCACAAGTCACACTACCAAACTAATTATGCAAAACGATTGCAAAGGCAATCTGCATAACCTCTTATCTGTGAACAAAAAACAGACTACTCGGGTTCCTTACGGTGCATTTTTATGTAACTGGCGACTTGTTCGACGGTATCCACCCAGTAACCGTTTTCAGGCGTATTTAAATATTGAATTAATTGTGACAGCACCCTGGCATCGACACTGTAAAGGCCTTTTTTGCCCACCTCGTGCCCTGCCAGGATGATCCATTTGTTGTCTTCCCGCAGCCCTTCGAGGGTTGCTTTTAGCTCCTCAAAGGTCAATCCGTCCATTTTTATGCCGGTGAGCTGAGCGAAATCGGTATAAGCCGGATTGTTTGCGGTTTCATCCAGCCAGGTGCGGCCAGTCTCAAAATGCCGGGCAATCAACGGGACGTAACTTTTTACCAGTGCGCCCCGGCCAACAAAGGTATTGCCACATGGATAGGCAAAGCTCTTAGGCTCAACACCCAGTTGGGTTTTCAGATACTGATTGGTGGTCAGAATGTCCTGCTCCAACCAGGCAAGATTAACCTGCTCCAGCCCCTTATTCTGTGCTCTCAGCCAGTCGAAGTTACCGGTGCACAAATGAGACAACGTGTGATTGCCCAGCTCATGACCCATTTTCACCACCTTACGCCAGTCCTTAAGGCGTGCCCCTACTGGTTCTGGCATCACGTAAAAAGTCGCTTTGATCCCGTGTTGTTCAAGAATGGGGATACCCGCGTCGAGTTGACTCTCTCTGGCATCATCAAAGGTCAGACTAACCGCATTACGTGCGCCGTGCGGGTATTGGAAAGTCGTCATATGCGGTTGCTCGGTCGCACTGGGTGTGTCTGCCTGGGCGCACGCAAGGCTCAGCATGCCGCATAGCAGAATAAGAAGTTGTCGCTTAATTATCATATGTCACTCCGGGTAAATGTTTCAGGGTCTTGGCGAGGTGGATATGAGTGTGACAAAGCCACCTATACTGCGGGACTGAAGGTTTTCTGAAGGATGCTTATGAAAGTGTTAAGGTTATGAATTACGGGCATAATACACCGGGCAGCAAAGCCCGATGTATTGCCTGAGCGACCGAGACTATCCGCCAAAAAAGCCCTTTAGCTTATCTTTGAGCTTCTCTTTCACTGCATCTTTGGCTTTGTCTTTGGCCGCACCACTTAAATCCAGCTTAGTTTCCACTTGATGAAATGGCCCCTTAATTCTGACCGGGATTTTAAAGCCCGTGCTGTCATCCTGGCTCTGCTGACCTTCAATGGTATCTACAATGCCGGTCACGACCCGATAGTTAACGTATGTTTTGGGCAAATCGACTTCTCCTTCTCCGGTGATACGGATTAACGGACTTGCCAGATTCAGGTCGCGGTTACGACCAACCCCGTTAAGGAACTGAAAGCTTCCGGTCAGCGCAGAGAAATCTGTTTTCTGATCCGGGTCAAAATCGGCGTTCACCCCCTCAGAAACCGACGAGAAATTCCCTTTGAGCATTTCTTTTCCTTTGCGCACCATCTCCGCCAGGTTTGCCCCTTTGACACCCCCATCTTTAAACTCAAACGCCAGTTCGCCAGCCAGTGCCGAAACAAACTGCTTCTGACTGACACCTCGGGTCTCGAGGTCCCAGTTCAGACTCCCCTTACCCAATACCTTGTCAAATCCTATTGCATCGGTCAAAAGCGGCTCGGCATTAATGCCTTTCAGGGCAAAATTGGTGGTCACCTGGTAAGGTTCAGACGCGGCATTCACATGCACAACCCCTTTGCCTTGCCCTTCATAGGCTGCGAACTTATCCATCGACAATTTAGCTTTGCCTCTGTTGAGCGCCACTGAGAACTGATTGGCGCCCAGTTTAATTTCTCTGGCACGTAAACCGCTGGAACGGATCACGACATTGGCATCCAGCATATTCAACGCCGACAAATCAATTTCACTGTCATCCCAGACAATAGGCTGCGGTTCACCCGGGGCACTTGTGGGCTGCTCAGGCGCCTCGACCGGCTCCGGTAAATACGGATTGAGGTCCAGCATCCCTAAATCCACATCCGCATTCACACTCAGGCGGTTACCTAATGTGATCTCACTGCGCCCCTGAATATCCAGCTTGTCCAGTTTGGCTTTTAAAGACTGCAGTGCAAATACGTCATTGGAAAAACGCATTTCTCCGGCCACTTCAAACTGATTAAACGCTTGGGGTTTCGCTTTCAGGTCAACCTTTTGCCACTGGGCAATGTCTTTCACTGATTCGCCTGATACTGTCAGTGCCCCACCGAACACCTTACCCTGCTCAGTGATCTGGCCATCGAAGGTCATGTTCACCAGACGCGATTCCAACGCTTGAGAAAAGCTAAAATCCTTACTTTCTATGGCTTTCGCTGGTGTATCGACGGTCATATTGAGCGCAAACGTTTCTCCCTGAAAAGCCACCTTGCCATTTAACTCCAGCGCCTTATACAACGAGGGGAGTGTAATCGTCAGTGCCAGGTCTGAGACTGCGTGCCGCACACCTGAAGTGGCATCTGCGTAAATCAGCTCACCCCCATAAATAGCAACTTCACCCAACGCAATATCAAACCCTTTTGGCAGTGCCACTGGACCCGACGCGCTCGGAGCCTGCTCTGCTGGCGCATCTGATGCAGTTCCCTTACCTAACGCCATGACCCAGTTGGCCTGACCCGCAGCGTTCTTTTCAAGCAGAATTTTTGGGTTGCGGATCACAAACTGCTCTAACTGGAACTCCCCTGACAGCAGGGAAAGCCAGGGGATATGCACAGCCAGCTGGTCCATCGTCAGCATATGTGGCTGACTGCCCCCTGGCATGTTCTCAAAGCGAACATCGTTGAGGATAATATTCAGGCGCGGCAGAATACTGAGCTCACTGTCGCCTGCAATGTCGAGCTTACGCCCGGTATTTGCTTCGACCTGTTGCTCCAGCTGCGCAATAATGGTCGAGGTCGGGATCAGCATAGGGGCGACCACAACGGCAATCACTAACACAAGTATCAGTGCGCCGACCAATTTGAGCACGCGTTTCATATCTCTTCCTTTATAAATCATCTATGACTCATTCTATGATAGCGATTTGGTTGATAAATTCACCTTCACCCAGGAAGATTTTTCAATCCGCCATATCTCGCATTGCACTTGTTGGAGATCCCGGTATGATCCACGCCCTTGTCAGTTTTACCGACCTTTCGCTAAACTGAATAGTCTGAATTAACCCTCTAGTTGGAGAACCGCTGCGACATGAAGAAGCTGCTCATTTCACCGTCGAACATGGCTTTGGGCGAACAAGAAAGTCAGATCTACCAGAACATCCTGAAACAGGCGACCGAGATCAGTCTTAACCTGATGGCCGTTAAGGTTGAAAATCATCCTGAAGACTTTCTGGGATGGTGCTATGAGCTACTGGATGTAGCTAAGAACCGTATTAATTTTGAGCTGCTGGACGATCATCAGCTGCCCATAGTGAAAAAGCTCCAGGACATGCTGATCAGCGCCATCAGTTTTTTGCAGCTAAAAACACTGCGTATTGCGCCCTGGCCGATGATCTGCGAATTCATTCGTCAACGTGAATCAGAGCTGGCACTGGAAGAACAGCTCAAACTCATTGACTACCTAGCTCCATTACGTGCTACACCGTTGCAGGATATGATCAACGAAGACCGCCTGGCATTCAGTGGTAAACATACTGCCAGCCTGGATACCAGTGTGTATCAATTCGATGTGGAATGGTTTGCCTCAACCAAAAGTGCCAAGGGATTCCATCAGTTACTCGCCGACCTACCCGGTGAGTTCGATACGGCACTGGCCCATATTCCGCTCGAAGGCGAAGTCACACAGCAACACTATCAAGAGTTTGTGCTGGCTTACCTGATGGCATTCAGTCACAGTGACGAAAAACCCACTCTGGCGCCAGCCACTCGTCTGCTTGCAATGCGCCGCCCGGATGTGTTCACCCCACTGGTTAACAGTAAACTGGACGCCCTGTGTCAGGCACTCGGCATTGCCAAACTGACCAACCGAGATTTTGAGCGTTACTGGCAGGATATTGTCGTGGCCATCAATAAGATGCCCTGGTTTGCAACAGGCAATGCAGCGGACGAATCTGAAGCCAGATTGCTCGCCATTAAGGCCTTATTACCATGCTTCTTTTTCTATGCAGACAAAGACACGCCACAAAGCTCTAACTACTTCAAGCTATTAAATAAGCCAAAACGAACAAGTTCTGGTAGCGGCAGCGGTACCAGAACCACCCGCCGCAGCAAAGAGTCAGCAGAAACTTTAGTCGATCGGGCACTGAGTGACGACAGCATTCCGGAACACATTCGTGCCAAGCGCGACTCTATCATCGCTGAAGTGGAAAAAGGCCGAAGCGTCGACGAAACCATTTCACTGATGCGCGCAATTTTCGGGTAATCACTCGGCTAACAGAACAATTTGTCCCTATGATCAGGTAGTTATGATCTGCCTGATCATTGTGCAAAAGCGAACAAAAATGCACCAACGGCGTGCATCCAACTTTCTTTCCCTCACCTGAGTACGCTACCTGTTTGAAAATATATCCATTTAAATCAAGACAGTAAAATAGAACTTTGTCTTTTCCTCAAGGCTGGCTTAGCCATTGCAACCTCCCGGGCGACAACCACTTTGTGCTCCAGAGGACTCTACATGAACAATAAATACTCATTAATCTGTGCAATCTCACTGCTACTCGCTCACCCACTGGCATTGGCCGATACGTCTGCTTCCGTTAGCGCCAACGTGGCCGCCAGCTCCAATTATTTCTGGCGCGGGATCACCCAATCGGATGATGGCGCCGCCGTCTCTGGTGGGCTGGACTACGACAGCGGGAAAGGATTTTATCTTGGTGCCTGGGCATCCAATGTAGATTTTGGAGACACAGCCAGTACCAGTTATGAACTGGATCTCTACGCGGGGTTCAGTGGCGAATTCAAGCAGCTCAGTTATGACCTGGGTTACATTCATTATGCCTATCCGGATGCAGCTGGCGATATCGACTTTGGCGAGCTCTATGCCTCGGTTGGCTGGCAGTATTTCTCCTTCAAACTCAGCCACCTGACTACAGCACAGAGCGATTCAAGCACAGAAGAAGATATGCTGTATCTGGAACTCAACGCGGCGTTCCCGGTGTTTTCTGAATCTGAATTGGGCCTGCACCTCGGTCGTTCCAGCGGCGATACCGTCATGGAATGGACGGGTGAAGATGACAGTTACATGGACTATGGCGTCAGCCTGAGCACGGGCGGGCTCACTCTGGGACTGGTAAAGACAGACCTTGATGCCGATGATGACATCAAGGCGTATGTGAGTTATGCGCTGGACTTTACACTCTAAGCCCGGCCCATTAAGGCACACTATGGCCGGTCGAAGCCTGCCAGATGCGATACCATTGCTCACGGGATAACGTCAGCGTACGTGCCGCCACGGCGGTACGCACCCGTTCGATGTTACCGGTCCCCAGCACCACGGACGGTTTACTTGGGTGCATCAGCAGCCAGGCATAGATCACCGCGTCAATACCACTGGCACCCACTTCCTCAGCCACTTCACTCAGACAGTTACGCAATCGCAGCGCTTTGGCATCTGTCTCAGCAAAGATGCGCCCGCCTGCCAGTGGTGACCACAGCATGGGATGAATACGCAACTGCTGACACTGATCTAAAGTGCCATCATCCAGTGCTTTCATCTCATAAGGTGAAAACTCGATCTGATTAGTCACAAGCTCAAAATCGAGGCGAGACTGCAACAGGCTCAACTGAGAAGGCGTGAAATTCGACACCCCAAAATGCAATACATCACCGTTTTGCTTAAGGCGAGTAAACGCCTCTGCCATTTCATCGGCGTCCATCAGATAATCGGGGCGATGGATCAGCAAGGTATCAATGCGATCGGTGCCAAAGTGCTGCAATGACTGCTGCACTGAGGCAATAATGTGGGCCTGACTTGAATCATAGTGATTGGCTTTACCCGCAAGCCCTTTGCTGGCAAGCGCAGGGCGAATGCCACATTTGGTGATGATGCTGATCTGTTCCCGAACCGACGGCTGCAACGCCAGTGCACGACCAAAAGCCGCTTCACACTCGTACTGGCCATAAATGTCAGCATGATCGGTGTCTCGTATACCCAGCTCTGTCAGTTGCTTTACAAAATCCAGAGTCTGGGTCGGGCTTTGCTGCCAATCCAGTAAGCGCCAGAACCCGGCGACCAGATCGCCCATTACCTTGTTTGTCATAAAATCGTGCCTATGGTTGAACTTACTCGTTTTGCTTTGTCTATAGCCAGCTCACAACTTGCATCACGCGCCAGCGCAACGCCCATCCGACGTTGACCCACCACCTCAGGTTTGCCAAATAAACGCAGGTCGGTATTTGTTTCAATCAACGCTTCAGCAACCTGAGTGAAGCTAAGCTGCTGTGACGTGCCGTTGACCAGTATAACACTGGATGCTGACGGGCCGTGACAATGAATGTTGGGAATTGGCAACCCCAGGATCGCCCGCACATGTAAGGCAAATTCACTGAGGTCCTGAGAGATCAGGGTCACCATGCCGGTATCATGAGGCCGTGGTGAGACTTCGCTAAAATACACATCATCATTTTTGATAAACAGTTCAACCCCAAACAGCCCGCGTCCGCCAAGTGCTTCTGTGATCTGCTCTGCCATGGCTTTGGCTCGCGACAATGCGACCTCAGACATCGCCTGCGGTTGCCAGCTTTGCTGATAATCGCCCCCCTCCTGCACATGACCAATCGGCTCACAGAAACTGGTACCATCAATATGGCGAATGGTCAGCAGGGTAATTTCGTAGTCGAAATCAACAAAGCCCTCCACAATCACTCTGCCCTCACCTGCGCGCCCGCCTTGCTGTGCATAAGTCCAGGCAGCTTCCAGATCAGCCTCGCTGCGCACCACACTTTGTCCTTTACCTGAAGAACTCATGATAGGTTTAATTACACAAGGCATGCCAATCTCGGCAACGGCATCGATAAACTCCTGCTGTGTATCGACAAAGCGGTAAGGTGAAGTGGCCAGACCCAGCTCTTCGGCTGCCAGACGACGGATCCCTTCTCGGTTCATGGTGATCTGTGTGGCTTTTGCAGAGGGCACCACAGTAAACCCCTGTTGTTCAAGCGCCACTAATGTATCGGTCGCAATTGCTTCGATCTCTGGCACAATATAGTCAGGTTGCTCCTGTTCAATAATTGCAGCCAGTTGATTACCATCAAGCATAGACAAGGTATAACTGCGATCGGCAACTTGCATAGCAGGCGCGTTATCATACCTGTCTAACACCACCACTTCTGCGCCCAGACGCTTGAACTCGATCACCACCTCTTTGCCCAGCTCCCCGCCACCGCATAACAGCACCTTACACGCAGTCGCACTAAATGGCGTGCCCAATTGCTTAATTTTCATGATTTATTCCTAAGTAACGATGAATCTCAAAAGTGACTGACAAAATAACATAAATTGCAATATCGCCAGCAGAAAAAAAAGCGCCAAAATATCCAAAAAAAAACAATAAAGACACAATTTGTACACAGTTGGTGTACATAATTCACGCGCAACCAAGTTGAACATGTTAGCGAAGGACTAGAAGACGTGAACACGAAGCATTTTTCAGACTGTGGCATGCCACCACTGGCGAAAACTCTCTCACAAGTTTATGGCAAATATGCGAATCGAACTGCGCTTATTTATGAAAATAATCATATCAGCTATCAGGAATTGGCACAGCGGGTTACTTTTCTTGCTGGGCACATTCGTCTGCAACTGTCTGAACAGGCAGAAACAGCCCCTTCTTCTCACTATATTGCACTTTATCACGAGCGCGGCATTGATATGGTCGTCAGTATGCTGGCGGTTTTGCATTGCGGGCTTGGCTATATTCCCATTTCTACCGATGCACCTGCGCAACGGACCCAGTTTATATTACAAGATAGTCAGCCAGCCCTGATCCTGACGCACAGTCACCTCAGCCAGGTTGAGGCCATTGCAGACCGCCCACAGCTGTGCGTAGACACCCTAAGCCCCCTGGAGGCACTCGACACAGCCCCCGCACAAGCGCAAGATGCGATTGGGTATGTGATTTATACCTCAGGAACAACCGGACAACCCAAAGGCGTGCAGATCCCTGCGCAAAATATCTTACACCTGGCCGATACCCATATTGACGCGTTCGACACGCCACAGTATCAGCGCGCTCTGTTATTTGCCTCGTACATTTTTGATGCCAGCGTATTCGAGCTATTCGTCCATTTATTGCTGGGGCAAAGCGTGTATATTGCCAGCGAGCATGAACGTAAAGACGCGCAGGCCCTGAGCACACTGGTGCAGCAAAATGACATCGAATTTGCATCTATTCCGCCTGCACTCCTGGCGTTAATTCCACCGCACCAGCTCAGCGCACTCAAGTGCCTGATCGTAGCTGGTGAGACACCCAATGTGGCCATGCTCGAGGCCTACAGTCAGGTCACTGCTATTTATAATGGATATGGCCCAACAGAAAACACCGTTGCAACCAGTTTGCATCGCTTTTCAGCGCAAGACAGTGAGCTGAATATTGGCCAGCCACTCAATGATACGCGCTTATATGTGCTGGATCCCCAGCTTAAACCCTGTCCACAAGGTGAAGTCGGTGAACTCTATATTAGTGGTCCACGCCTGGCACTGGGTTATCTTAACCGTGACGAGCTGACTCAAAGTCGCTTTATCGCCAACCCTTTTTATGATCCCCAGTGCGATGCCAGCGGCTTCAGCCGTTTATATAAAACCGGTGATTTAGCCTCCTTTGATGGCCAGGAATATCATTTTGCCGGACGTGATGATGGTCAGGTCAAGCTGCGCGGCTTTCGTATCGAGCTTGAAGAAATCGAACAAACCATCGCCACTTTAGACTCCGTCAAGCTGGTCAGTTGCGTGATCAAACAACAGGGTAATCGTCGCTTACTCGCCGCCTATGTCGTGACACAGCATGATGAAGCCACTCAGACTCAGGACATCGCTTGTCACCTTAGCCGCGCCCTGCCAGATTACATGCAGCCCGACTTGATCGTTTTGCTCAGTCAGCTGCCGATGACAGAAAACGGTAAAACGGATAAACGCGCACTGGCGGCTTTACCTGTCGAAGTGGAGCATACTCATCAGGATGCTCAGTTATCGCATGCGCAGCACGCTTTTTTGACCCTGATGCAGGGCTATTGCCCGGCAGAGCTACACTGGCATAGTGATTACTTTGCACAAGGCGGTGACTCCATCTCCGCGATCCGCATCGCCAATGAGGTTCAGCAACAGCTTAACTTACACCTGGATACCCAGCTGATTTACCGCTTGCGTACCCCAGCACAGATCTGGCAGGCGCTACTGACTCACAATGCCCGTCCGCCCGTCGACATTGCCCCGCGCGCGGCGCACCATCAACACACAGCGCCTCTGTCGGCACAACAAAGCGGATTGTGGTTTTTAGCACGCCAGGCACCTGATAATCTCGCCTATCACTCGGTCAGCCGTCTGACCCTGAGTGGTGTGCTCGACCCGGCGGCACTGCAAGCTGCACTCAGTACTTTGGTTCAGCGTCACGAAATTTATCGAACGTCATTTGACCTGCACGAGCCGCTTCAGCATATCCACCCGCATTTTGTCCCTGAACTGCCGATCGTAGATTACAGTGATCTGAGTGAACAGGACGCCCAGACGAAGATCACCGAGCATTTGGCCCAGCTCAATGCCCCATTCAAGCTGGACAGCTTGCCACTGGCACGCTGGACACTGGTTAAACTCGATACTGAAAAGCACGTCTTGCTGCAAGTAGAGCACCATTTGATCCATGATGGCTGGTCAGCCAATCAGTTTGCAACACAATTACTGGCCCTGTATGCCAAGCTCAGCAATGGCGAGCCTCTTGCCGCGGTGCCTGATGTCATCCAATACGCCGACTATGCCTGCCACCAGGCACAGTGGCTGAACGGCGAGCAGGCACAGCAGCAACGTTTGTACTGGCAGACCCAGTTACAGTCCGCTCCGCCGCGTATCAATTTACCTGTTTCACAGCTGGCACCAGACGTGCCCGTCAGCGCCGATACCTATCGCCTTGAACTACCCAGACACGTCTGGCAACAGCTTCAGCAATTTTGTCAGCGCAATCAGATAACCCCATTTTCAGCCACGCTGGCCACATTATATGTTGTGCTGTCGCGCTTCAGTGGAGATGAGGATATCTGTATTGGTTCAGCCATGGCCAACCGCAACCAACCTCAGCTTGAAACCACCATGGGTATGCTGGTGAACACGGTGGTGCACCGCTTACAAAGTGATCCACAGACGACCATCGACGAGCTGATCCAGCAGAGCTTTGAGGTGTGCGCAGAGGCACAAGCGAACCAGACCTTACCTTTCCCGGCGCTGGTTGATACACTCAATGTACCGCGTATACCCGGCGTGAACCCGCTGTTTCAGGTATGTTTTACCTTCCAGGACACGCCGCAGCCCGCAACTCCCCTGGATACATTCAAAAACATTCAGCTCGATCAGGGTGCACCGGCACAGGATGCTAAATTCGAACTGAATATTGCGATGCTGGACATGCACAGTCAGGATCCGGACCGCCCTGTCGTCATGCAATGGGAATATGACCGTAGTCGCTATGACCTGTGGTTTATCGAGTCTATGGCCAGCAATTTTGCTCACCTGTTAGCACAACTGGTGACATGTACGTCTCCAACCGCGCTGTCTCAACCTTTGGCTGCATTGGTACCCGCGGCGACGCAGCCTGAACCGCTGACTACCCCGTTGCAATCCAGTGAAAGCCTGACTGCCTTATTCGAACAACAAGCACAGCGCCACCCAGACAATACAGCCTTGTTCACCTCAACTGGCTCCATGAGTTACGATCAGCTAACGCGTCGCGCGAACCAGCTGGCACACTGGCTGATGACCCAGAATGTGAGCGGTCAGTTTGTCGGACTATATTTACCGCCGGGCCCGGATACCCTGGTTGCGATTCTCGGCGTGCTTAAAGCAGGGGCTGCCTATGTGCCGCTGTCCACACGTGCGCCCGTCAGTCGCAACGGCTTTATTCTCGAAGATGCTCAGGTACAGGTCGTCATCAGCTATCGTGAACTCATTGATGAATTGAATACACCGCAGCTGACTTCCCTTTTCCTCGATGATGAGGCAACCCTGCTCAGCTATCCGGACACATCACCCGCTTGCACCATCACTGGCGCAGATCCGGCCTATGTCATTTATACCTCTGGCACCACAGGCAAACCCAAAGGGGTGGTGCAGACCCATGGCAATGTCGCCCGTCTGCTCAGTGCCGCAGAGCAGCATTTTAGCTTTTCAACGCAAGATACCTGGGTGCTATACCACGACTATATTTTTGATTTCAGTGTCTGGGAGATCTGGGGTGCATTGGCCTATGGAGGCAAGCTGTTTATTCCGGACTATCTGGAGATCCGAGACAGTATGCAGTTTGTTGAGCAATGTCAGCAATTTGGCGTCACCGTACTCAACCAGACGCCCAGTGCGTTTTATACCTTTGCCGACATCGCCAGCAGCGCTCAGGTGCCACTTACTACCCTGCGCTACGTCATTTTTGGCGGCGAGCAACTGAACTACAGCAAGCTGGCATCCTGGTGGCAACAATATGGTGACCGCATCACCCTGGTCAATATGTATGGCATCACCGAGACCACAGTACACGTCACCGCGCTGACTCTGAGCGCCGCGATGCCACGTCACATTGCCGACATCGGTAAGCCGCTAGCCGACATGCAGGCACTGGTGCTGGATGAGCAACATCGCCCCGTACCTATGGGTTGCCCGGGCGAACTCTATATCACCGGCGCAGGCCTGGCTGCGGGTTACCTGAATCGTGATGCACTGAGTGCGGAGCGTTTCTTTACTCTGACCCTCGGCGAGCGTGAATGTCGGGTGTATCGCACCGGTGACAAAGCACGCCAGCTCCCAACCGGACATCTGGAATATCTGGGCCGGCTGGACGACCAGGTCAAGATCCGCGGTCACCGCATAGAGTTGGGCGAGATAGAAGCGCAGTTGCTAACCTTCAACGAAATTTCAAAAGCCTGTGTGCTGACCTATGACAATCAGGGACAAACGGCACTGGTGGGATATATAGTCCCTGCCGAGCATACCAGCGAGTGCGAAGCGCTACGTCAACGTCTGGCTACCCGCCTGCCCAGTTACATGATCCCAGACCAGCTCATTGCGCTGGATGCTTTTCCACTGACGGTCAACGGCAAGCTGGATAAAAAAGCGCTGCCTGCGCCTAGTCTGACCAGTAAGAGCAGCTATGTGGCACCTCAGACCCCCTTACAACAGCAGCTTTGCCAGCTCTGGCAACGGATCCTGGGGGTAAGCCTGGTGGGGGTCCAGGATGACTTCTTCCAGCTGGGTGGAAACTCTATTCTGGCAGTCAAGCTGGTACGCGAAGCGCAGGAGTCTATGCAGTTGGCAATGCCACTATCAGCCCTACTGAGTTACCCAAACATTGCCACACTGGCAGAGCACCTGAGCAGCACTCAGGTAAATACCATCGTTCGTTCACAGCGTGCAACACAGACCAGCGCAAAGCAGGTCATGGAGCTTTAATATGTTATCTTTTGTTCAAAAACTACATGCGCAAGGCCTGCGGGTCTGGCTGGGTGACAACAATTCGCTGGCACTGGGATATGAGGAAACCGTCGCAGCAGAATTGATTGCCGAGTTAAAAGCCAACAAGCCATGCTTACTGGCTTTGCTTGAAGAGCATCAGATACACTCGGAGCAGGCCTTTTTAAGCTGGTCTGTGTTGCAGCTGTCTTCATTATCAAATGCCCAGGCAAGGCTGTTATTTGTTGACCGAATGCAGCCTCAGCGCTGTGCCTATCATATTCCGATGCTGGTTGAGCACACCCATCCCGTTGATATTGCAGCACTGGATAACGCGATTCAATCCCTGACGGTGCGTCATCCGATCTTAAACAGCCAGATTGTCGAGCATGACGACCAGCTCTATTGCCAGCCTCGTAGCACGATATGGCGTTCAGAGCAGCATGAGTGCGCAGATCACCAGACACTCAAAGCTGAGGTGAAAGCTCAGGTGCTGACCCCCTTTGACCTAACTCAGGACGCTCCCATGCGAGTGGTGCATTATCATTGTGCATCAACCACCTACACACTGTTTTTATGGCATCACATGGCCTTTGACGGCTGGTCAATGCAGCTGTTTTTTGCCCAGCTGGGCCAGGCCCTGGGTGATCCCTTGTGGGCGGCACAACAAACATCGCCGTTATCGTACTTTGATTACGCAGCCTGGCACCAAGATCTGGACCAGCAGAAAGCCCATGAGTACTGGCAGACTTACTTACAAGGCGCGCTGCCAACCCGGCTGCCAAAGACGCTGAGCGAGCCGCTAAGTACACCACTGACACGCGGTAGCAATGTGTATTTCACTCTGCCCACTCCACTTGGCACGCAGATCCGTCAGCTGGCCAGCAACCTCGGTGCAACACCATTTAGTGTGTTGCTCAGTGCCTACTATTATACCTTGATGCTCTTCACCAACCAGAATGATGTGCTGCTTGGTGTCCCCTCTGATAACCGGGATCATCCGCAGACGCAGGATATTATTGGTTTTTTTGTCAACACCCTGGCCTTGCGAGCGCAACTGGATAAACAAGCCAGCTTCGCGCAGCTGGTCACACAGGTGAAAGACAACCTGCATCAGGCCAAGCAACATCAGGATCTGCCATTTGACGAAGTGGTTCAGTATTTTGCTCAGGATGACCGTGAGCAAAGTGCGCTGCAAATCATGTTCAGTGTGCAAAAGCTGGCCAGCCAGCTTGACCCCGCGCTGTCATTACCCTTTGCGCTCAGCCCGTTACTCAGTGATGAAGAATTGTATCAGCCGATTAAGGTTGATTTGCTGCTGGCACTGGATGACAGCGAAGAGACTATCTCAGGTCAGATTGATTACAACCCAAACCGCTTCAGCCCGGCTTACATTGATGCCTTTCGTCAGACCTTTATTCACTTGCTTGAGTCTTGTGTGGCCGCGCCCTACCAGCCTTTGCAATCGCACACTTATGTGCCTGAGGCCCAATCCATAAGCAACCCATTGAGTGCTGACAAGCCTGAGTATGAACACCTGTATGGGCGCTTTATCGAGCAAGCCGACAAGACCCCGGATGCCACCGCTCTCATCTATCAGGAACACTCTGTGAGCTATCGTGCGCTGGCCCGGGAAGTCAGGACTCTGGCCACTCATCTGCGCGCTCAGATTGCCCACCATGACGACCCCAAAGTGGCGCTGATGTTTGTCCGTGGCCCACAGATGGTCACAGCTATTTTAGCCACTCTCGCTGCTGGCGCAGCGTATGTGCCCCTTAGCCCAACCCAGGCCAGTAGCCGTAATCAGTTTATTCTCGATGACAGTGGCGCGGTGTTGCTACTGACACTTCCCCACCTGGCCACACAAGCACAGCAATTGGCGCAGCCGAGTGCCCTGCCTGTGGTCACAACAGAGGCCTTACTAACAGGCCCGGCGGATGATGCGTTACCGCACCGCTGTGCTGAGCAACTCGCCTATGTCATTTATACTTCGGGTAGTACCGGACAACCCAAGGGCGTTATGGTCGAGCATGGCCATGTTGACGCGCTGGTACATAGTATCTCAGAGGTCTATCAGTTCGACGCTGACGAGCGGACCTATTGGTTACCGCCTTACTTTTTTGATGCCTCGGTCGAACCCCTGTTTATGACCCTGCTCAATGGCGCCTGCCTGGTCATCCCCAGCGAGCGCAGCTGCAACGACCCGCTGGCAATGCGAGAAGAAATTCTCGACCGGGAAGTCACCCACCTGGTGGCGTCGCCATCGCATTTGCAGACCATAGGTCACTGCGGTAAAGCCAGCGCCATCCGGCGTGTGGTTTTTGGTGGAGAATCTTGTAGTCAAAGTCTGATCGATACCTGGCAGCAGCGCTTGTTCAGCGAGTATGGCCCCACAGAAGCCACGGTGACAGCAACGGTGCATACCCAGTTTGCCCAACAGCAAAACCTTAAGGCCATTGGTAAGCCCCTCGGCCATGTCACCATCGACATCGTCGATGACACCTTAAGTGCCCTGCCAGTAGGCTGTCCCGGTGAGATACTCATTTCCGGCCACAGTATTGCCCGCGGCTATCTCAATCTGCCAGAACAAACCGAAGCACGTTTTATCACCACCGCGGCCGGGCGTGCCTACCGCACTGGTGATATGGCACGTCGTCTGCCCTGTGGCAACCTCGAATTTATGGGCCGCAATGATGCGCAGGTCAAACTCCGCGGCTATCGTATCGAGCTCAACGAAATTGAAGCTGTGCTGCTAAAACATGGCGACATTGAACAAGCCTGTGTGAAAGTACAAACACTGGCTCAGGGACCAGCATTGGTTGCGTATCTCGGCACCAACAGCACCCTAACGCTCGAGCAGTTATTACCCTGGCTAAGTGAGCGCCTGCCAGACTATATGCACCCGGCGGCAATACAATGTAGTGCGACCTTACCACTGCTGCCCTCTGGCAAAGTCGATGCCCGTGCCCTCACACCACTGGACATCAGCATCAGTACCACTTATGTAGCGCCGCAAAGCCCGCTGGAAAAAGATCTGTGTGCACTGTGGGCTGAGCATCTGGGGGTTGAACAGGTGGGCATGTATGACAGCTTTTTTGCTCTGGGGGGCAATTCACTCAGTGCGATGACACTGGTTGCCAAAATGCAGCGTACCTTATCACTGGCAGTCACACTCAAAGCACTGTTTACTCATAAGACACCCGCTGCGCTGCTGGCCAACCTGGATTCTCAGCATCACATTGCGCCAATCCCCGTGCTCACAGATCCTGCTACGCGCGTCGCCGTCACCCCGCAACAACAGGCCATGCTGCTGAGTGAACGCCTTGCCACCACCGCCGGTGCCTATCATATACCACTCATGCTGGGCTGCGATTCCCTCGCGCATCAACAGGCCCTGATGGAGGGGGTGCAACAGGTGATCAGCCGACATTTGGTGTTACAGCAAGGCTACGAACAGGATGATCAGGGTCATTGGTATATCAGTCAGACTCGCTATCCCATACCTTGTCAGGTATTGGCAGTGAGTGGCAATAATGACAGAGGATTACAGGAATTTGTCAATGCGCCGTTTGCACTGGACACCTCAGCCCCGGTGAAAGTGGCACAATTACGCGTAGGCCCTTTGCCAAGCTACAGACTGCTGCTGGTGTTTCATCATATTGCCTTTGACGGCTGGTCAGTCGAGCGCTTTATTCATGAACTGGATCAGCAAATGGCCGGCAAAGTTATCACGCCTCCTGCGCTGACCTACCGGGACTACGCGTACTGGCGCAGCCAACAAGATGACAGCACTGAGCTGGCTTACTGGCAGCAGGCGTTTGCCGGTATAGACCTGACTCCCTGGGAAAGCGACTTTAGCCGCAGTGCCAGCTATGATCCGCAAGGCCGGGCGCTGACCTTCACATTACCCGATACCCTGACCCAGTCATTGCGCACTCTGGCACAACAGCAGGGGGTGAGTCTGTATGCGACGCTGCTTAGCAGTTTTCAGCTCGCCGCGTGTTTCTGGGCTGACCGGGATGACATCGTGATCGGCACTCCCAGTGACAACCGCGCCCATCCGGATAGTCACGAGTTGATGGGCTACTTTGTTAACACCCTGGCGCTGCCTCTGCGCTTAGACAGCACACTCAGCTTTACCGCACTCATGACACAAGTGCAGGGACAGGTTCATGAAGCCAAAAGCCATCAGGGGGTATCAGCGGATGTGCTGGCAGACGCACTGAACGTGGAGCGACAAAGTGGTTTATCGCCGCTCTTCCAGCTGTTCTTCACTCTGGACCAGTTCAACCCAATGGATCAGGCATTTAACGGCTTTGAAGTGATCCAGGAAAACCCAGAGGATTACGCCTATACCCCGGCCAAGTTTGAATGGAATATGGTCTTTAAAGACGACGGCACTCAGCTGCAAGGGCAGTTCACCTATGCCACGACCCGCTTTGATGCCACTCGTTGCGAGCAATTCCTGGCATTCTACCAGGTGCTGTTAGAGAACCTGGTGAGTGCACCTGAACGCGCAGTGCGCGACTGTCCACTGCTGAGTGACATACAGTTTCAGGCACTCGTGGCCCAACAGGCTCAGCAGTACAGTGAATCACAGACAAACTGGTTAGCCTGCTTTGCACAAGCCTGCCAACGTGCACCACACAACATCGCCCTGTCATTTGAAGACCAGCAACTGAGTTATGCTGAGCTGGATAGCTTGTCGTCACAACTGGCCGCCACATTGCATCAACGTCTGGGTACACCGGGTGCTGAGCCCGCCCATGTCGCGCTGCACTTTCACAAAGGCTGCGACATGATCATCGCCATGCTGGCCACACTCAAGGCCGGTGCAGCATTCGTTGCGCTGTCGCCTAACCACCCGCAATCCCGGCGCGAAACCCTGTTGCAGCAGGCACAGTGTGCGCTGCTACTCAGTGATGATGCACTGAGCTGGTCAACGGTGCCCACTTTGCTGTATCACTGGCGTGACTGGCCAGAAACGCAATCCGACTCTTATTGTATCGACTTTAACCACAGCGCAGATCGCCTCGCTTATCTCATTTATACCTCAGGTACCACTGGTACACCCAAAGGGGCCATGCTCAGCCACCGTGGCCTTATCAACCTCTCAGAACACATGATGTACAGCCACCGATTAATTGGCCGGTCACGTCAGGTAATTGCCAGTCAGTATGCGGAATATGTGTTCGACGCGTCCATCATAGAGATATTTCCTGCGCTCGCTGCGGGCGCACGACTGGAGATCATGCCTGAGGCCATCCGTCGTGACGTGCCCAGATTATGTGATTTCTTGCGTCGTCAGCAGGTCGATGTCGCGTTCGTGCCCACCGTTCTGGTCAATCAGTTTCCGGATCTACTGGCGGCGTGCGAGTTAGACGTGCTGTTTGTCGGCGGTGCGCCACTGAATCCGGTGCACATACCGCTGGCAAAAACCTTGTACAACGAATATGGGCTCAGTGAAACCAGTGTCTGTATCAGCCAGGCTGAGGTGCTCCCGCAGCAGCCTGTCACCATAGGACGTGCTATTCGCAATAGCCGCTTGTATGTACTGGATAAATATCAGCGACCTGTGCCACCAGGTGGCTGCGGCGAGCTACACAGTGCAGGGAGTAGTACCGGACTGGGTTATTGGCAAAATGCCGATAAAACAGCAGCGCACTTCTTCGAACTCACACTGCACCACGACTCACAACGCCTCCATGAGCAGGTATATCGGACCGGTGACTTAGTGCGCCGAGTCGACAAAGACACCCTGCAGTTTGTGGCACGTACCGATCAGCAGCTGGAAATTAATGGCTACCGCATAGAGCCGGGCGAGATTGAAGCAAAACTACTGGCGCATCCCGATATAGCTCAGGCCGTCGTGTGTCAGGTGCAAGGCCATGCACAACAACTGATCGCATACTGTGTGTTGAATCAGGACGACACCGTACAAGTGGCAGAGTCACAGCCTCGCACCTTGCTCAACTGGCTGAACGCACAGTTGCCCCCTTATATGCGACCAAAACACCTGCTGTTTGTGAGTCACTTTCCGCTGACCTTAAATGGCAAGCTGGACCTAAAACAACTACCACAACCTGAACTGAATCAGCTTCAGGTTGAACAACGGGCACCACAAACCCCAACAGAGCAAACCGTGCTCGAACTCTGCCAGCGACTGCTCGGCGTGTCTGAGCTGAATATCAATCATGACTTTTTCGAGCTGGGTGGCTCTTCCGTACAAGCCGCCCGGTTAATCGCCGAGTGCGAAAAAGCATTTGTGGTCAGTATTGAACTGGCCACCCTACTGACGCATCCGGTGCTGGCCGAATTTGCCGCCGCCGTAGATCGGCTGCTGGCTGAACAAGCCATCCCTGACGCCGAATTTGAAATGGAATTATAATGAGGTTCTCCATGCACCAGTTAATGTACACCCTGAAAAGCCAACAGATCAGCGTCTGGCAAGACCAGGGCAAGCTAAAACTTGCCAGCCAGAGTGATGTAAGCCAGTCGGACATAGTAGCGACAATCCGTGCTCATAAAACTCAGCTGCTGGACTATTTGCAACGCCATAACATCAGCAGCAGACTATGCTTTGAGCAAACACAGATCTTTGCAGCCGAAAGCAACGCTGCGCCGCTGACGCTGGGACAGACACAAATGATGTTTTCTCAGCAAATCAGCGAGCAGACTCATACCTATCATATTCCCTGTTTACTGAAGCTCGCCAAAGACTGCGACAGAGACGCGATGGAGCAAGCATTACAGCGTCTGTGTCAACGACACAGTGCGCTCAGTGTCTGCTTTGTCTCCAATGCACAGGGTCAGATACAGCAACAGCGGGTCGATACTCCTTTTGTACTGCCACAGCTAGCCTGCGATGAGGTCACGCTGGATGAAACCTGTCAGCAACTATTTACCCGGCCTTTTGCACTGAGCGAGGAACGCCCGTTTCGTGCCACCTGGCTGAGCACAGAATCACACAATTATCTTTATCTATTGTGGCACCACATTGCCTTTGACGGCTGGTCTTTGGGTGTGTTCTTAACTGAGCTGCAGGCCAGTTATCAGGATACAACGCTTGCCCCCGCATTACAGTTTAATGATTACGCTCACTGGCAGGCACAACGTCTCAGTGCACAGCGTATTGCGACACTGAAAGACTACTGGCTAAGCCAACTTGATGCCCATTCGGCCTTGCATTTGCCCTGCGCCCACACCAGACCCAAAGTGTTTGACCACAGCGGCGCAAATGCCACGCTGACCCTGCCTGATGGTAGCAGCGAACAGCTTCAGGCTCTGGCAAAACGTCACAAGATCAGCACCAATACGCTGGGGCTGGCAGCCTGGTTCCACACTCTGAGCTTATATAGCGGCCAGCAGGATCTGACCATAGGATTACCCAGCGATAACCGCCCTAATCAGGCTTGTCAGCAGATCCTGGGTTACTTTGTAAACTCTTTGCCAATCCGCCTTCAGACTGAACTGAGCCACACGCTGGCCGACTGGCTGGCGCTGGTACAACGTCAGGTGAATGAAGCAAAGGCGCATCAGGATTTACCTTTTGAGGAAATTAAATCTGCACTGGATGTGACCATGGACACCAGTCGTCACCCGGTGTTTCAGACCATGTTTACCTCCAGTCAGTTTCAGCACGCCACTGAACATGCGTTGTGGCAACAGCATTTGACCGACACAGATGCGCATGTAACCGCTAAGTTTGACCTGACTATGCATCTGGAACTGGCCCCTGAGCAGGCTCAGGTCAACCTCAACTATGCCAGCGCACTGTACAGTGAAGAGCACGCCCAGCGTATCGCCACACTCTATACCCAGGTCTTAACGGCCTATGCACAGAGTATGGAGGCAGAACGCGATGCGCTATTTAGCTTACCGCTACTCAGCCAGTCGGATTTAGATGTGCAACACCAGCTCAGTGGTCTGTCAGATGCCTTCCCGACTCCGCTGACTATCACTGAACGATTTGCGCACATTGCTGCCAAATACCCGCAACACATCGCCCTGCGCAGCGCCGAACGACACTGGACCTATCAGCAGCTAGACCAGGAAACCAATCGTCTGGCAGCCCAGATACAAGCATTTTCCCCGGGTGTCCAGGTTGTTGCACTGCATTTACCCTGCAACGCTCCGTTAGTCATCGCCATGCTGGCGACCCTTAAAGCTGGCGCGGCATATACCACTTTGCCCTACAAAGATCCTCTGCCACGACGAGCCTATCAGCTTGAAGACAGTCAGGCAGAGCTGTTACTGACGCAAAACAGTTTAATCGAAGAAGCCGGGATCCTGGCTGACTCTGTGCAACTGCCGTTGCTTAATGTCGACGACATCCTGGGTAATACATCTTTGAGTACCGAGCCCGTACAGTGTGAAACGACCCCACACAGCCCAGCCAATATCATCTATACCTCAGGGACCACCGGCAAACCAAAAGGCGCCTTACTGACGCATTATGGCTGCACGTCTTTCACGGCTGATTGTCAGTACATCAACATCACGCCTCAATCACGCATGATGCAGCTGGCCAATCCCGCTTTTGATGCCACGACCATTGAGACCTGGATGTGTTTACTCAATGGTGCAACCCTCTATTGTGGTTACAGCGACTTACTCAGTCAGATCACTGAGTTCAAAAAGATGTTGTGTGAGGAGCAGATCTCAACCTTGTTCCTGACCCGGGCATTATTCGACACCTTATACCAGCAAGACCCAACACTGTTTGCCACTTTGGAACATCTGCTATCGGGCGGAGAAGCGCTAACCCCGGAGCTGGTCAATCAGCTGGTCAATTCAGAGTATGCGCCCAAACACTTTTATAACCTCTATGGCCCGACGGAATGCTCCAGTTGCACCACCAGCCATGAGATCACCGGTCAGGATACCCGCATTCCCATAGGCAAACCCATTCAGGGCCGCGCCGTTGCCGTCATTGGTCAACATGGTCAGCTGCTGCCGCCGGGCTGTCCTGGCGAATTGTACATTGGCGGCGCGGGCCTCGCGCTGGGATATTTGAATCGCGATGCACTCAGTGCTGAAAAATTCGTCTCGCTCAAAGTGTTTGGTCAACCTCAGTCTTATTACCGAAGCGGAGATCTGGTTTACTGGCAACCAGATGGCACGCTGGCTTATCTTGGCCGCAATGATGAGCAGGTCAAGATCCGCGGTCACCGCGTTGAACTGGGAGAAATCGAACAACATCTTAATGCCCTCCCCGAAGTTAGCAATTGCGCCTTAGTGGTACGCAAGCACCAAGGCCACAGCCAGCTTGATGGCTATGTGGTGCTGGCAGAGACTGGTGACATCAATACTCAGCTTGATACGCTGCGTGATACACTCAATCAGCGGCTGCCCGATTATATGCAACCACATACTTTAAGCGCCATCGAGCAACTGCCACTGACCACCAGCGGTAAACTCGACAAGCGCCGATTACCTGAGCCGCAACGGGTGTCGGATACCGTGGTAGAACCTGAGAGCGCAACAGAGAGAAAACTCTTAGCACTATGGCAATCCCTGCTGGGCATCGACAGCATGTGTGTCACGCAACCTGTTATGCATTATGGCGCTGACTCTATCCGACTGTTGCACTTTTGCAGTGCAGCAAGCAAAGAAGGTTGGCAGCTCACGCCTAAACTCTTGATAGAGCACAACACCATTCGCACCCAGGCGGCACTGCTGGAGCAGCAAAATCGAGATCTGTTCAACGGCATGAGTGATGATGAGGCGCTACAGGCTGTGTTAACGTTGCCACATTTCGAACCCGGACTAATCCGCCCCGCAGAAATAGCGGATGCGGCCATGGTGCATCTGTTCCCCGCAGCGGCCAGTGCAGATAGCTTTAATCCCCTGGTGGAAAAATTAAGCACACAGTTTGAGGTACATGCGCTGGAGAACGTGAAAATATTCACCGGTCGCCACCTCAACCAACTGAGCCTGGTGCGTTATTATGCCGAGCGCATTGTTGCGCATCAAAGCGAGGGACCCTACTACCTGGGTGGTTTCTGCGAAGGCGCAGCCCTAAGCCTTGAAGTTGCCAGACATCTGGAATCTATGGGTCATGAAGTAGCGCACAGCTTCCTGATTGACCCCATCCTGCCGCAACTGAGCGCAACCCAACTGGCCGACGCAGAGCAACGCGTACAGGACAGCGACCCAAGCCTGGAAACCTGGCCAATCGGTCGTGCTTTTGTGGACTTTGTACGTCACTTCCGTACTGCCGACTCTTATGCCTACCCGGTGAGCTTTTTTACCGCCGATCGGGTTAATGATGAAGCAATGCCAACAGAAGCGTTAGGCCTGTTCGAACCAGTGTTTGATGTCGCGATGGTTTACAAAGCCACCTTTGCATTACCCGACAATGGCTTTGCGGCCTTGCTGCCCCAGGCTGAGTACATTGACTTGCTCAGCGCCCATGACGAAATCATGACCGATGAACGAGATCTGGATTGCATTGCAGCCCGCTTCAATCAGGTGCTGTCCTCAGCACAATCTCAGCGGATTCAGGAGCGACGCGCATGACCAAACAACAATTGTGTAAGCGTTACGGCATTCATCTCGGCCTGACCATGTTTGCTGCCATGTTGCTGCTGCCGATCCTGACTCCTTACCTGCTCGCGCAGGGCTTTGTGGTCAGCCAGATAGCCATTGCCATGGTGGTAATGACTGCCGTGATCATCATCAGTGAAGTACCCAGTGGAGCACTGGCCGACCATTTCGGCCGTCGCAGGTTATTTTGCTGTTCATTGGTATTTGCTTTACTGACCAATCTGTTATTGCTGATCGCCACTGATTTTGTGACCTTGCTGATCGCAGTCGGCTGTTGGGGACTCAATCAGGCCACCCTGAGCGGGACGCTCAACGCCTGGTTTGTGGAGCGCTTTCATGAAGCAGAAGGCGAACAAACTCTGAATCAGGGATTTGCTGCCACCTATGGCCTGGCATACGGGATCGGCGCATCGTCCGCGGTGCTCTCCGCTTTGTTTCTGGCGTTTGGCAATCACCTCGCGTTGTCGACTTTGCAGATGTATCAGCTTATCTTTATTGTGTCGAGCATTGGCTTTATCTTGCTGTTACCCTTGACCTTTTACTGGGTCAAGGAGAGCAAATCTCCCACTCAGCAGCGCTTTAGACAGGCACTTAAACAACATGTTGGCACCACCCTCAGCACAGTGCGTCAACCAGCACTGGCTAAACTGCTGATTGCACTCGTGATCGTGATCCCGGTCAGCGCCAGTATTGAAAAATTCTGGCCTATCTTTGTTCACCAGCTGGAACAAGTCGATATGGATGCCGTAGCCTGGCTATTTCCAGCCGTCATGGCTGCAACCTTTGCTTTGAACGGCGTCGCTGCGGTACTCAGTGCTAAGCTGTGTACACTGCTCAATCAAAAGCTGGGGCAGGCAATGGCAGTTGCCCACCTGCTTAAGCTGGTTGCTTTGGTTGCCATGGCACTGGCACCCGATCTAAGCTGGTTTGTGGCAGCGTTACTGCTGTTCTTCCTGTGCTTTGGCCTGACCCAGCCGGCACAATTGCAGCTGCAGCATCAACTGTGCGACGACAGTGTACGAGCCACTATTGAATCTCTGGGTTCACTAACGACCCGCATGGGTGGCATGCTGGGCGCCGCACTCACGGGCGCTTTACTGAACCTGGTCTCGCTGCCGGTAAGCTGGTTACTGCTTGGCGCTTTGTCGCTGTTGGGCATCGTGTTGTTGTTCAGCCCCTCGCTCAACCAGCAAGACCCGCCTGCGGTTAAAGAGCCTGAGGCTGAACCCGCTTCCGCGGATCTTAACGCCTGACAGTAACCGTCGCGCTATACAAAGGGGCATCCTGGAGCTGTAACGCCAGGGTGTCACCTTCGTTTAATGCCCCCACCCCCTGTGGGGTGCCTGTCATCACGATATCACCCGGGTTCAGGGTAAAATATCGGCTGATCTCAGTCAGCAAGCTCGCCAGTGAAAAAATCATCAAGCTGCTGTCTCCGTGCTGCTTAAGCGCGTCATTTTGCCAAAACCGATAGTGCAGCACACTGTTTTCATCCAGGCCATTCACGGCTCTGAATGGGGTCAGACTGCAACTGTTATCAAACGCCTTGGCGCATTCCCATGGGTGTCCTTGTTGTTTTAATTTGCTCTGTAACTCCCTGAGTGTCAGGTCCAGCCCGGTCGCAATCCCACAGATGTGTTGCAACGGCTCACGGGTGTGATTATCTATGGTCTCCCCTACCAGCAGTACGAGTTCAGCTTCATAGTGGTGCTCACCCAGCGTGGTATTGAGTACCAGTGGCGACTGAAAATGGCAAAATGCCGAAGCCGGCTTGATAAATAGCAGGGGGCTATCGGGTATTGGGTTGTTTAGCTCTTTGGCATGTGCCACGTAATTACGACCCACACATACCGCTTTACCCACCTCCAGGGCGACTGCGTCACCTGATTCCCATAAGTGCTGATACATAATGACCTCCGTTCAGAAATGGGTCACTATTATAACGGATCCAGGCACGGCGACAGAGTCCTTACAGTTGATGTTCAATATAACCAATAAGAATAACAGTCGCCTTTTTACTCTAGCCGTTAAAGGTAAAGTAAAATTGCCGTCGGCTCACAGTTAGCTTTACATTGCTCAGCCCCCTGAATTGCCCGCAGGTTGCAAGGGATAGACAGTCAGGATATAACAAAATATAAACAAAAAAGACAAAGGTAAATCATGAAACAACATGCGAACGTGCCTCTCAACGATTTTATTGAGTACCCACAGGAAGAAATGCTCAGCCGGGCCACTGCGTTTCTGGATGAAGCAAAGCGTCGCCACACCATCCGCAGCTTTAGCGACCGTCCGGTGCCCAAAGAGATCATCGAAGCCTGTATCAAAACGGCTGGCTCAGCGCCCAGTGGTGCTAACCATCAGCCCTGGCATTTTGTGGCCATTCACAGTCAGGACGTAAAACAGCAGATCCGTGCAGCGGCCGAGCAGCAAGAACAGGCATTTTATGAAGGTCGTGCTGGCGAAGAATGGCTCGATGCCTTAAAACCATTAGGCACCGATGCAGATAAGCCTTATCTGGAGCATGCCCCCTGGTTAATCGCCATCTTTAGCCAGAAAAAAGGCGGCATCCACACCGAAGATAAAAATACCAACTACTATGTCCATGAATCCGTTGGCATTGCGACTGGTTTTTTGATCCAGGCGCTGCACCATGCCGGACTGGCAACCCTGACCCATACGCCGAAACCCATGAGCTTCCTGACCGAGATCTGCCAGCGAGATAAAGAAAACGAGCGACCTTATATGTTGCTGATCGCCGGTTATCCCGCAGAAGACGCAACCGTTCCGGAGCACGCCCTGGTTAAAAAGCCGCTTGAGGAGATTGCGACTTTTCTGTAGTCGTTGTTAACGCTGTCGGTGATCCTGCCACCAGGCGCTCACCGACACGCAAGCCACTGACGACCTCAACCTGCTCACCATACTCCCTGCCGAGACGAATAAAGCGACTCTGTACCTGCCCGTCATGTAGCACTGCGACTTTGCTGAGCTGACCGAAATATTGTACCAATGATGTTGGGATCAATATCGCCTGACGTCCGTTACCAGGCAGTTTCAATACCGCATACATGCCCGGTATCACCCCTTGCATCCACTGCATATCCAGCTTTACGGTGAAGCTGCGCGCATCGCGATCTGCTACTGGCACCAGCTCACTGATGGTGGCATATTGCGTGGCTTCTGCGGCTGGGATACTGATCTGATGACGCTCGCCCACCGCCAGCTCCGGCAACAAATGCTCTCGTACAGAGACCTCAACCTGCAACTGTGCCGGATTATAAATAGAGACCAGCGGCGTGCCCGGGTTGAGCATGGCACCGGGCTCTTGCAAGCGTGCAACCAAAGTCCCGGAGATAGGCGCCCTGACCTGGGTATAGCCTAAGGCCACCTCTGCCCCAGCCTGCTGTTGTACCAGTGCTGCTTTTCTGGCCGAAAGCTCATTCACCTGAGTCTGCCATTCGTCCACCTGGTTATGCGCAACCAGGCCTTTTTGCTGCAAGGTCAGGGCACGCTCAAGTTGTTTTTGCGCCTGATTTAGCTGTGCCAGATTGGCCTGTTGCTCGGCTTTTACAGCCCGTAATTGCGCCCGTAGGTCGGCATCATCCAGTGTGGCAATCAACTGACCAGCCTGGATCGTATCACCAGAGCGTACCGTCAGACTTTTAAGCTGTGCCAGCACGCGGCTGGCTACCACTGTGTTGTGCTTGGCAATCACACTCCCGGGGATCTGCTCTACGTCATAAACCAGTTGCTGTGCTACCTCATGTAGCTGAGGTTGTGGCCAGCTAACCTGGGGCTTATCACCAGGTGTCACGGTGTCATTAAATAATCCAGCCATCCAGGCAATGGTCAACAGCAATAACGCGATCGCCAGCAACGGACGTATCCATCGAATATCAGACATGCGTAGTCTCCAAATCATCAGAAATCGGGGCTGGTGTATTGTCATCGTCGGGCGTTTTGAACACCAGATAATAGACAACCGGCACAACCAGTAAAGAAAACAGGGTTGAGGCAACAATGCCAAACATGATTGCCAGCGCCAGGCCACTGAATACGGGATCCAGAATGATCACCAGATTGCCCAGCAAAGTGGTCCCCGCGGTTAGTAATACGGGTCGCATACGCACACTGCCGGCACGGATCAAGGCCGCCTCCAGTGGCATACCAGCCTGTCGTGCCTGGGTAATAAACTCTACCAGGATCAGAGAGTTTCTCACCACGATACCGGCCAGTGCAATCATGCCGATCATCGCGGTGGCGGTAAACAGTACAGGGTCGGGTGCCCCAGCGATGGTGCGTTCACCCAACTGATTAAGCACCCAAAAGCCCGGCATAATCCCTATCATGGTTAAAGGAATGGCAGACATGATGAGCAGTGCCACCGCACTGGAAGCGGTCTGCCAACGTAAAATCAGGAAAATAGCCGCCAGCGCAAAAGCAAAGGCAATACCCATATCCCGAAACACTCTGATGGTGATGCGCCACTCTCCTTCACCGCTGAAACGATACTGTGTGCCCTCAGGTAGCTGCCACGATAAACCGCTACCACTGCTGAGAAAAGTGCGTTGCTGCCAGGGCGTCATGTGTGTTTCGTTCTGCACAGGAACACCCGCTTGTTGCTCATCAGCTACCACATCAGCGATTACCTCAGCAGGTGTGCGGCCATTTAATTCCGCAAAAACATAAATGACTGGCGCCAAATCCTTTCGGTAAATGGCAGGCTCTGCCACCAAAGTCTGCATATCCCCGACTTCAGATAAGGCCACCATAGGTCGGGCTGCCCGGCTAAGACCAAAATTATCTTGCGCCTGCGTCACGTCGCTGCTGCCACGGATCTGAGTTGCGAGTAAGTCCGACCAATGCTGACGGTCCGAATAAGCCAGCTGTAACGTGATCGGCACCGGCTGAGCTTCACGAGGCTGATATAACAATCCGGCCTGCATGCCACCACTGACCAACGCCAGAGTATGGTTTATTTCTATGCTGCTCACTCCGGAGAGCGCCGCTTTTTGTTTATCAGTCACAAACCGTTGTAAAGTAACCGGGGCGGACAAAGAGGTATCCACTTCCACCACATGGGGCTCCTGACGCAAGCGTGCCGCCAGCCTCAGTGCTGCATCACGATGTGTATCCGTGGCAGTAAAGGGCTCAGCATAAACCTCGGCGGTCAGCGTGCTCATAACGGGTGGACCCGGCGGCACTTCCACCACTTTGATCACCGTGCCATCACGATTAAACTCTGCCAGCGCTTTGCGCAGCCGTAGCACCACAGCATGAGACTGATGTGCGCGCTCACGCTTGTCTAATAAAATCACCCTTAGCTCGGCCAGGTTGTCACTGTGACGACGATAATATCCCCGTACCATGCCGTTGAAATCCATACTGGAAGGCTGGCCCACATAGGCGGCAATCGCACTTACCTCATTCATTTGCCAAACGCGTTGCTGCACTGCGCGCGTGATACGCGCGGTGGTTTCCAATGTGCTGCCCTCCGGTAAATCAATCAGCACCTGAACTTCATTTTTATTGTCATAAGGTAGCAACTTGAGCGGAACGGCCCGAAACACAGGTAAACTTGCACTCAGCACAAACAGCACTAACATCAGCCACAACACCCCTTTGGCCCTGTGTGGCGAGCGCAGCACAGGGGTGAGTAACGCCGCATACCAGCCATTATCCACTCTGACTACAGATGGCGGATTGGCGCTCAGCAAGCGACTCGCCAGCCAGGGCGTAATGAACAAAGCCACCCCGGTTGACACCATCACACTCACGGGCACATTAAAGGCCATAGGGGCCATATAAGGACCCATCATCCCTGTGATGTAAGCCAATGGCAGAAACGCCATCATAATGGTCAATGTCGACATCAATAATGCGGTGCGGATCTCCATCATAGCGTTCACAATCTGCTGCTGACGCGGTTTGCCGGGCACCAGCATTCGGCTGATGTTATCGATGCCCGTGATGGGATCGTCCACCAGCAGACCCAGCGAGAGGATCAGGGCAAATAACGTCACCCGGTTGATGGTGTAACCGAACGCCCAGTCCAGCGCCAGCGTCACCCCGTAACACACCGGGATCGCCAGCCCGACCACAATCGCCGGCCGCCAGCCAAGAAAGACACCAACAAAAATCACCACGGTCAGCACCGCAAAGAGCAGGCTGGCCATCAAATCATTGACCTTTTCATCGGCTGTCTGGCCGTAGTCGCGCAATACCTTAATCTCGACTTCCGGTGGCAATAGCTGAGTTTGCAGCTGGCCCATCAGCGCGTGAACCCGCTCAGCAACGGATACCGCATTGCTGCCTTTTTGCTTAGCTACACTAAGGGTCACCAACGGCAGATCCTGGCTGCCATCACTGATCGCCAGCCACTGGTACTGTTCGGGCTCACCCGGCCCATCTTCAATGCGCGCGACATCTTTGAGTTTCACGGCGCGCCCGTTGACCACAGTGATCACTAGCGCACGCAACGCCGCGGCAGTACGCAACACGTCGCCAGACTCAAGTACAATCTGTTTGCTGCCTGCAATACGCTTGCCAACCTGTTGCAACTGATTGCTGTTTTGAATCGCGGTTAACACGTCCAGCGGCGTGCTCTGGTGTGCCGCTAATGCCGTCGCATCCAGCCAGACATTCAGCTGGCGCTGCCGTCCTGCCACCACCTTGACCTCGCTGGTGTCGGGTAATCGCTGCAGCTGCGTTGAGATCTCCTGAGCAAAGCGGGTTAAGTCATAATCGTTGTATTGTTGAGGTGCGGTACTATACAAGCCCAGCATAACAATCGGCACATCGTCGACTTCGATCGGCCGGATCTGCCAGTCACTGACCACAGCGGCCATCTGGTGCTCATTGGCATACAGTTTAGTGTAGGTATTCAGGATGGCCTGCTCACGACTCTCTCCAACATGAAATCGCAGGGTGACCACGGCGGAGCCACTGTTGGTAATAGAGTAAACATGTTCTACACCCGGAATTTGCAGCAGCAGCTTCTCCAGCGGCGTGGTAACAAGACGCACCACTTCGGGTGCGGCGGTGTTGGGCACCGTGACATGAATATCTAACATCGGCACCACTATCTGAGGCTCTTCCTCCCGCGGCATGAACTGTAAAGCCAGTACACCCAGCACCATAGCAAAGAAGAAAAACAGCGCAGGCAAGCGACCAGTCAGACACTGGCGTATCGCTCGCTCAGTAAAACTCACTGTGTCATTCATGGTGTATCCTTGTCGGCACAGAAGAGCTGATAAAGCTGCTGCAAGATCACCAGCACCTTATCATCCGCAATGCGGTAATACACAGTAGCACCAGCGCGTCGTGAAGCAACGACCCCAGTTTTCCGCATTGCAGCCAGGTGCTGAGACAGTGCAGATTGAGCCAGTGGAACCCGCTCATTCAACTCACCGACACTGAGTTCTGTACTTTGCAAACTGCACAAGATCATCAACCGATTCCGATTCGCCAGCATCTTAAGTAATGCTTCAGCCTGTGCGGCGCTGTCGGCCATTGCATGTAAATCCATACTTTTCCCCACCTTAATGATGTGGCGAGTATAGAACACAACATTAGGAATTACTAATATTAGATCTTGCTAATGTTAAATCTTGCCATATACTTGAAGTCAGGAGGTACACTTATGAGACTGGAAGCCGCTATCAGATTGATCGCCGGCAGTATGCTGATACTGTCATTGTTACTGACCTGGTTTATGGATCCGCGCTGGGTGTGGTTGAGTGTGTTTATCGCATTGAACCTGATCCAATCCGCCTTTACCGGCTGGTGCCCGATGATGACCTTGCTCAAAAAACTTGGAATGGAGAATTAAGCGATGCTGACATCCCCACAGGACATTTTAAAAACCGTCAGGCCTAATCAGCGCTGTATCAGCGCGCAACAGGCCAAAGCAGAAATGGCCACCAATCAGGGCTTATTGATTGACGTGCGAGAACCTCAGGAACACCAGGAAAAAGCTGCCCCGGGGGCACTGAATATTCCCCGTGGCGTGCTGGAGTTTCAATTGCCTTCAGTGGAAAAAGATCCAAGCAGACCTCTGTACTTGCACTGTGCCGCGGGTGGCCGGGCGGTGTTTGCCGCAGAGCAACTCACCCGCATTGGCTACCAGAATGTCAGCGTGATCACCTGTAAAGTCGATGAGGTGTGTCAGGTCTTTGCCTGACGTGCCGCCAGCTTCGCATCTGAGCGGACAACACTCTGATACAGCCAGACCATACGATCAAGAAACCAGGTTTTGCTCAGGATCACGCCCAGTGCGCCGACGCTGGTGCTGATGGCCTCCTGAAACCACAGGCCAACACCACATACCAGGGTACTCAGCGTGAGCAGTGCCATGATGATTTTAATCACCTGATAATGCACCAGTGGCACCCGCTCCAGCTGATAGATTAAGATCTGCTCACCCAATACGGCTTGTGATGCCCAATTGTGAGTATCTCTGGGTTTGCTAAAACACCTGGGGTTCAGCCACACCCAAAGTAACAACACCACCAACAGCGGCCAAAAAGCCAGCCCCAGCCAGTCACGCCACCACAGGCACGCAATCAACAAAGGCAAACAAGAATAACGGCTCCAGACACTCCAGGGGTTGGCATGGCGCGCCCATACTTCTTCGCTCATCGCGAAATACTTCGCAGCAGTTCGTTGCATCACTTCAACCTCATACGATCAGTTTAGTTCTCCACCAGTGTAGCCAGAGTCGGCGTTACCCTCTGTTTAAAAATGTCAATGACCGGGTACATTTTCTGACCCTTTGGCGCAACTCGCTTACAGCGCCGACACGCCTCACCCCCTACACTGGCCACACTACAACACCGCATTTGGGTAATTCAGTTAAGGACACAGTCATGTTCAAAGACTTTTCTCTGCTTATCTCAGGATTGATTATCAGCACCGTGCTCAGTGGCTGCGGCGACAGCAAGGATCATCGCGGGGCATTACAAAAGCTCCCGGGGATCTGGCAGAAAACCGCCTATGGTGAAGTACTCGATATCCGCGCAGATCGCATGCAACGTTATGAATTTAATACTCATGCCTGTATCAAATTGGCACAGCGTACCCTACCACTGAACCCACAAAGCGAAATAGCCCAGGCTCAGCTCAGAAACACAGGACAACTGCAACTGACTTATGCGGGCGAAGTCTATCCGCATATCTATGACCCGCAGACGTCACTCCCCGACGTCTGTCAGTCGCCCTTATCCATTGATACACAAGCCAGCCCTACGGAGGTGTTTGAATACTTCTGGCACACATTCAACGATTATTACGCCTTTTTTGCCCTGCGCGACATGGACTGGCAAACACAGTACAACCTCTATCGCCCACAGATCCATGATGCGATGTCTGATGATGCTTTGTTTGAGGCATTAACAGAAATGATTGCGCCCCTTGCCGATGGTCATGTGTCGGTTGCCAGCACACCTGGCCACCCCTATTTTGTGATGAAAGATGCGCCTATTTTGCGTGCGGCGCGGGGCACAGCCAGTTACTACCTGCGCTATAACATGCAACTGACCGATGAACAGGTCTTTTCAGAGCTGGTTCTGGACTCACTGCAAGTCACTCAGCAATACCTGGTACCAGGCAGTATGGGCAGCTTTCCGGCTGAGCAAGAAGAAAAAACCTTGCTCTGGGGTAAGACCAAAGACAACATCGGTGTACTGGTGATCAATAACCTCGCGCGCTTCAGCAGCGACGCAGAGGCTAGTGAAACTGAGCATCTCGACGCAGCCAATGTGCTGATTGACGGCATTATGGCAGCGCTGGCCGACACCGAGGGACTGCTCCTGGACATTCGCAACAACACTGGCGGCGACGATGCCATTGCCCTGGCGATTGCCTCTCGCTTCAATACCAGTAAACGCCTGGCATTTAATAAACAAGCTCTGAACCAGGCCGGCCAGGGGGTGTTGCTCAGCCAGTCTTTGCAAACTCACCCCAATGCGTACACCAAACCCATTTATTTACTCACCAGTCCGCTGACCATCAGCGCTGGCGAAATTCTGACTATGGCCATGATGCATTTGCCACACGTGACCTTGCTCGGAGAGGCAACATCTGGCGCCTTATCGGATAAACGCTTTTTCACCTTGCCCAATGGCTGGCAGATATCCCTCTCGAACGAAGTCTACCGGGATGCGCAGGGTACTTTGTATGAGCAACGTGGGATCCAGCCTGATATCACAGTACCTGCATTTTCCATGCATGCACTCGAAAGCGGCCGGTTTGAAAGCTATGATCATGCACTGACTTTACTGGGTAAAGACCCCAAACCTCAACTAACTGTCAGAGAATTTGAACGCCAGCTCAGGGCGCTTCAGCAACAGGGCAATATTCCCGCCGTGGCCGTTAATATTATTCACGACGGCCAGTCGGTCTATCAACAGGGGTTTGGCCATGCGGATGAGCAAGGCACAGCGGTTAATGCACATAGCCGCTTCTATCTGGGGTCGGTGAGTAAAACGCTGCTGGGGGCGACTCTGGCCCAGGCCGTTGAGCAACAACAGGTTGATCTTGATGCGCCTGTGGAACGTTACCTGAATTTCTCTATCGATTTTGGCGTGCCGTTGGCTCAGCCTATTACGTTACGGCAGCTGATCACCCACACCAGTGGCATCATGGATCGCGATGCCATCTATCGCTGTAATTACTTTGTACATACCGACGGCAGCAGTTTATACAACCGTTTCAGCCAGGAGAGCGCATGTGAGGAACCAGCAGACACCAACCTCGACCGTTTCTTCGCCGCTTACCTGACACAATCCGGCAACCACTATCACACTGACAATTTTGTCAGCCGCTTTAGTCTGCGCAATAATGAGGCCGCTGTATACACCAATATCGGTGCCGCACTGGCAGCCTATGTCACTGAGCAGGCAAGCGGGCAAACCTTGCCTGAGTTAACCCAGGAGTATGTCTTCACCCCACTGGCGATGCAACACAGTGAATGGGGCATTGCCCAGCCAACTAAACCTGTGGTGCCACGTTACATTCATCACCCGGACACACAACAGCCGATGCCTTTGCCTGACTATGGCAACATCACCTACAGTGAAGGCAGTGCCATTTCTACCGCACACGATCTGGGCAATTTTCTGATTGCCGTCATGCAACAGGGCAAACTCAATGGAGAACAACGTATCCCGGCACGTGCCGTAGCGGCCATGCTGGCGCCACAAACCGATATCCCGAGCATCTCGGTAGAGCGAGGTTTCTTCTGGGGGCTGGATGGTGACAAAATCTACCACAACGGGGAAGATCCGGGCGTCCTCACCCAGATATATGGAGATATGCGCCATCAGCGTGGCTTTGTACTACTGACCAATGCAGATTCAGGCAATGATACCAGTGCTGAGGCTTATGACGACATAGCGCAGCTGGTACTGTCATTCAGTTACGGCATCATGAAGGCGTCACACACCGCGCCTTAAAAGGTATTTTTTGGTGTGCTCCCCGTCTCTTCTGATAATAGCTGAGGCGGGATAGCTGGCAATTGATAAGGCGCTACCAGCTTGTCCAGGATTTTGTTTTTTGCCATCCGCTGCATATGCTCAGTGAACTCACGCCCCACATGGCTTTGTGCAAACGCATGACTCATCGCCATGTGCCCATAGATCACCTGAGTATGACGATAGTCCATTTTTCTCAGCTGATGCGCGGGCTGAGCAAGCACATTCATGGCCAGATCGGCCGTATCCTCGACTGCAATCACGAGATCGACCCGCCCTTTTAGCACCAGATCTACAGCAATACGCTCTGAGGGCACTTCAACCTTATCGAGCCGACTATCCTGATCAAAACGAGGGAAAAAAGCAGCACCGCGCATCACCGCGATCCGCTTGCCGATGAGATCTTCATAGCGATGAACTTCAATCTGGCTATGCTGGTGGCTGTAAAAGACAAAGGAAGAGGACAAGGCCATATAGGGGGGAGTCACAAATGCCATTTGACGTTCACGGTCAGGCGTTCGGATCAGCCCGCCCATCACGTCGACTTCCCCCTGCGCCAGCATACGAATACAACGAGAGAAAGGACAAGGGACGGCTTTGACAGCGATGTCTTCATCACTGTGGTGTTTAATGTAATTAAGAATATCGAGAATTAAGCCTCGTGCGTTACCCTTGTCATCGAGGGCACTGTAAGGGGGAGCGTGGTCGATCGCTACCAGAATTTGTTCATGGTCTGCCAAGGCCTGTTTTATTGAACACAAGCTCATCACCAGCATGATTGCTACAAAATACTTCATTGCACTACCTACCTCTTGGGCAACTCAGCAACCTAACTCGTCTCCATGTCACAAATATGTCATAAAAAGATAAAGTCTGAATCGTTAAGATAACACAAGGATTTGCAGCTTACTCTGGTTTTTTGTGATTTATTTCGTTTTGATGACTTGAAATAACCTGGTAGGGTCGCAGCCCAAAATATGGCATCACCGTCAAGACGTGGTCCAGCACATCAGCCTGTAAATGCTCATACTGCACCCAACGTTTGTCCCGGCTGAAACAATACAACTCTACCGGCAAACCATACTGTGTCGGTGCCAGCTCTCGTACCATACAGAGACAATCCGAATTTACCTGGGGATGTGCTTTGAGGTAGGTTTCGGCATAACGGCGAAACACAGAGACATTGCTCCAACGCTGCACTGTGGAATCTTGTAACAGCGCAGCCACCTCAGGTAACGCCTCACTGAGCGCGTTCAGTTCATCCTGGCTCAGTAAGCGAATAGAATCAAAATCAAGGTATATTGCCCGCTTGATCCGCCGCCCATTAGACTCTTGCATGGCACGCCAGTTTTTAAACGAATCCGAAATAATTTTATAGGTTGGAATGGTTGTGACCGTATTATCCCAGTTGCGCACGCGCACTGTGTTCAGGCCAACTTCAATGACCTCACCGTCCGCGCCAAATGCATCCACCTGGATCCAGTCGCCCGTCGCCAGCAAGCGGTTGGCTGCAATTTGAATACTGGCCACCAGTCCAAGTATGGTGTCCTTAAACACCAACAGCGTAACCGCCGCGATGGCACCAAATCCGGACAGAATATAAGTGGGCGATTTGTCTATGGCGAGGCTGATCACCAAAATGGCACACACAATGAAAATCAGTAACTTGCTAACCTGTACTAAGCTCTGAATCGGCACACTTTTGGCAAATGGTTGCTGGTCGTAAATCGCGTTCACAATGTTGACCAGGCTACTTAGCAAAAAGCCAATACTGATGATCAGCAGTCCCTGAGACACCACACTCATTACATTGAATAGGCCTTGTGGTGCCAGAAACAAGGCTTCTTTGAAGGCGATAAACAACAGCGTGCACACCACCATCGAAAAGCGACCACTGAATTTGCTGAGCTGGGGTGCCAAAAAGCCGATTTTAGAGTTGGAGTAAGCACTCAGAAACTGCTGAACCCGAGGCAGAAGCCATTGACGTATCAACCAAAACACCAGCAGCAATATCACCAGAGCCAGTATGTTGGTACTCCATATCAGCAACCCACTGTGTGCCGATGCGCCAAGCCAGGGCGTAAGTGCTTCACTGAGATGCGTCACTTTCATAGCTGTTTTACCTCTTCGCCACACACAGCTTCCCGAGCTTGCTGCTGTTCCCAGTAAGCTATCAGCTGTGCGTCTTTGTCGAGCCACAACTGATTAAGGTAAGCCTGAAAAGCAATCCGGTATTGTTTGTCCGTCTGATAGTTACCCTGCGGGACGGATCCCATAGACAACAACTGGATCCGCACCTCAATACGCTGCAACTTACCACACATAAAGCTACGGCAAATATGCTGGTCCGGACTTTGATAAATGACGGTGGCGTCGAGCAGGCCGTCCAGTTGCTGGGCCAACACCTCTAAGGCAAACGCAACGCCGCCGGCCTTGGGCTTAAGCAAGTAGTGAAAATCCCCACCCTGACGTTGATGCTTCTGCGCGGTAAAGCGCGTGCCTTCCACGAAGTTAATCACGGTTGTAGGGTGCTGTCTGAAGTGACGACAACTGTGCTGGGTTCGCTCAACATCCATGCCTTTGAGCTTGGGATTTTTGGCAATTTTAGCCTTACTTGCCCGTTTCATAAAAGGCATACCCAGTGCCCAGGCACCAGTGCCGATCAGAGGCACGTATTTAAGCTCGTCTTTGAGAAAGAACTTTGGAGCAGGCAGTCTGTCGAGCGCACTCAGCACCACGATATCTAACCAGCTGATATGATTAGCAACCAGTAAATACCAGGCCTGATTACTCATATGCTCGGGTAAACTGAGAGTGATGTCAGGACAGCCCAGCTGGAGCCCGACACGATTGCCCCGACACCAGCCTTTATAGGCCCAGTGTAGGAGGTCTGATACACCTCGCAGTGGCAACACGCATTTCACCAGCCCCAGCGCAAACACGACAATACCCCACAAGAGCGTATTCGCCAGTAGTATCGCCGTCGCGGTTGCCCCCGCTAGCCAGGCTGGTAAAAACTTTCTCAACATGCCACCTCCTTAACCAACTGTACTATCAGGACTGTTGCGACTTTTCATGATGTTCAGCAGCTACCTGGGCACTGCCATGGCGCGCAACGAAATCGACCAACTGTTGGTCTTTCTGCCCCCATAAGCGATTCAACTCGCTTTGGAAGCGCACTCTAAACTCGTTGTCATTGCTGTAGTCGCCAATCAGGTCTGCACTCACCGGCATCAGTTCAACCTGTACATTGACCTCGCCTACACGACCCGCAACAAAGTCCATAAAACTGGGGATCCCCTGCGGATAATGAAGGGTGACATTCACTACCTGGTTGATCTGCTCGCCCATTGCCTGCATCACAAACGCGATCCCCCCGGCTTTGGGTTTTAGCAAATGCTGAAACGGACTGCGCTGCTGCGCGTGTTTTTGTTCGGTAAAACGCGTCCCCTCCACAAAATTTACAATACTGACAGGCATGGTTTTAAATTTCTCACACGCCTTGCGGGTCGTTTCCACATCTTTACCGCGCAGTTTAGGATTTTTCTTCAACTGACTTTTACTGGTGCGCTTCATAAACGGGAAATCCAGCGCCCACCAGGCCAATCCAAGTACCGGTACGTAGAGTAATTCTTTTTTCAGAAAAAAGTTCAGAAAGGGAATTTTACGGTGTAATACCCGTTGCAAGATCAAAATATCGACCCAGCTCTGGTGATTGGCGATCACCAGATACCAGTCTTTGGCTTTCATCGTCTCTGGCATTGACACATTGAGACGAAACGGTGAAATAACAGACTGGTTAAGATTGTTACCGGCAACCCATAAACTGGCGCACCCTTTGGCAATGCGACTGGCCACTTTTTGCAGTGGTGCAATAGGTAATAGTTTGATCACACCCATCAGAAAAATGGGGATAAACCAGACCAGTGTATTAATAACGTATAACAATAACCCCAGCACCTGGCGGATTAGCGACATGCAATGTTCCTTTACTACGACTGAAGATGGTCTGTGTGACAATGCATTCAGACCATATGATTAGAATAACGAACTGGCCCTATTACATCATACCGGGGCCTTGGCTGCCAAGCATCGTTAGATAGCCCGTTGTGACAGGCAGATCGTTTGAAGCTTAGTCTTCAAAATAGGTATAACCGCTGAGTCCGGCGTGTAACTGAGCCAGATAATCGGCTTTGGTTGCATCATCGACCTGGAGGGCGGAGATTTGCGTGGTAAAGTTTTCCGCCAGTGCCGCTTTGTCATAATGGACGAATCTCAGTACGTCCTCAACGCTGTCACCTTTAATGGCATTGCTCAGCTCATACCCTGTCTGGGTGAGTTCAACATGTACTGAATCTGTATCGCCGAACAGGTTGTGTAAATCGCCCAGAATCTCCTGATAAGCGCCTACCATGAACATCGCAATATGGTATTGCTCACCCGGCTGATAGGGCGGAATAGGCAAGCTGGACTCAATCCCTGCGCCTTCCACATATTCGCGGATCTGACCATCTGAATCACAGGTGATATCCTGGATCACTGCACGCTGCGTCAGCGGCTGATCCAGTGCCGCAATAGGCATCACAGGAAACAGTTGCTGGATCCCCCAGACATCCGGCAATGACTGGAATAGCGAGAAATTGACAAACAATTTATCGGCCAGTTTTTCATTGAGCTCATCCAACACCTCACGATGCGAACGCGAATGCACGTTCAGACACTCTCTGACTCGTTGCAGGGTGGTAAAATAAAGTTGCTCAATTTGCGCCCACTGCTGCATGTCTATCAGGCCATGGACATATTGATCATGACCATCACCAAACAGATGCATCGCATCATGGTATGTTTCTATTGCGAGTCTGGGTGTCAGTCGTTGCAGTGACAACCATAACTCCTGCTGGATATGGTGTGCAGAAGGCGTTGGGGCGCTCGGCGTGGTCTGAAAAGGCGCTTGCTCTACATCAATCACGTCGGTGATCAGTACAGCATGGTGTGCCGTCAGTGCCCGGCCAGATTCGGTAATAATATCAGGGTGACGCAGCCCATGCTGCTCAGCCACTTCGGCAAATGCCCCTACCACATTACGGGCATATTCAGCGACTGTGTAGTTCATTGAGCACGCACTGCGAGAGCCCGACCCTTCGTAATCCACCCCCAGGCCACCACCCACATCAACCGTTTTTAGTGGTACACCCAGCTGCGACAACTCCGCATAATGACGGGCACATTCACGCAGTGCACGCTGAATATCACGGATGTTGGCGATCTGCGAGCCAATATGGAAATGCACCAGTTGCATCAGATGCAGTTTGCCTTGGGCGGTGAGCTTGTCTACCACGCTCAGTACCTGACTGGCTGTCAGACCAAATTTGCCTTTTTCACCACCGGTATTTTGCCACTTCCCTTTGCCAATGGAGTTCAGGCGGATACGAATACCTATGGTGGGCTCAATGCCCAACACCGCGATCTCCTTCAGCAAAGTATCCAGCTCAGACAGCTTCTCAATGACGATGTGCACTTTATGCCCCATGGCCTGGCCTATCATCGCCAGGCGCAAAAACTCGCTGTCTTTATAGCCATTACACACTATGGTGATGGGGTCTTTGGCAATCCCTAAAATGGCCATAAGCTCGGGCTTAGAGCCCGCTTCCAGGCCAACCAGGCCACTCGGGTGTGCCAGTAACTTGCTCACCACGGAGCGCTGTTGATTCACTTTGATGGGGTAAACACAGGTATATTGCCCCTGATAGGACTTTGCAGCAGTCGCGTGTGAAAAAGCCTGTGTCATGGTTTCAACGCGACTATTTAGAATATCGGTAAACCGCACCAGCACCGGCAAGGTCAGGCCTTGCTCTTTAAAACGCTCGGTTAATTCAACCAGAGAAATGGCCGGTTTAGCGCGATCGCCATCGGGATAGGCGACCAGCTCCCCCTGATCATTGATGTCAAAATACCCTTCACTCCAGTGAGTAACGTTATAAGTGGCTCGTGCGGTTTGCAAACCCCAGGTCATGGCAGTCTCAATTAACTAGCTTTACAGATCGCATATTTTAATACTTTAGGCCAAGATGTGACAATCTTTTACCACCCTCTTAGTAAAACGCAGGCATGATTTATCTGTTATGCCGGTAGCCTGAGCCGACCTGCGGTATTTTGTCCCTAACCGAGACGGTGTTTATACGCTAAAATAGATTGAGCTGGGGCGAAAGCGCTGGCAAAATCTCTGAAAATTACATCTGCATGAAGGCAACAATGTCAAATTTAGAAGCAAACCGCTGGTTTACTGAGATCAGCGACCGTGATGGCAGCGCGTTCTCATTACGCGTCACTCGTAAACTGGACGAGATCCAGTCACCATTTCAGAATGTTGAAATGTATGAGACCACAGATTTTGGCAATCTGATGATCATTGACGGCTGTACTATGGTCAGCACCCGGGAGAACTTTTTCTATCATGAAATGATGAGCCACCCGGCTTTGTTTTCTCACCCGGCCCCTAAAAATGTCGTGATCATCGGTGGTGGTGATTGTGGCACACTGCGCGAAGTGCTTAAGCATCCGGATGTAGAAACCGTGACCCAAATCGACATTGACGAAGTCGTTACGCAAATGTCGCTAAAATATTTTCCAGAGCTTTGTGCCTCGAATGACGACCCGCGTGCAACCGTCATGTTTGACGATGGCATCAAGTATATGCACGATGCAGCACCTGAGTCCGTCGATGTGGTTATTGTGGATGGCACCGATCCGGTGGGACCAGGCGAAGGTCTGTTCAACCATGCATTTTATACCAGCTGCCTCAAAGCACTGCGCCCGGGCGGTATTTTAGTGCAACAAAGTGAATCTCCTCTAATGCACATGAACCTGCTCAAAGCCATGCGTCAGGCAATGCTGGACGTGGGTTTTGTGGACCTGCAAACGCTGCCTTTCCCACAGCCTATCTACCCGAGCGGCTTGTGGTCGGCGACGCTGGCACGTAAAGGGGAATCGTTTAACGGCTTCCGTGAGCAAGATGCCGAGCAAGCCAGTTTTGAAACTGAGTATTACAATACCGGCGTACACAAAGGCGCACTGGCAACCCCAGGTTTTATGCGTCGCGCTTTTGAAAGTCAGGACTAATCGGTGATCACTGAATCCTTTTCATAAAAAAACCCGGCAACAGCCGGGTTTTTTACTAATTACATCAAGCTATCAGTTAGTCCTGATGGTACTGACGGCTAAACTCATGCACTGCATTGATAAACACGCCGGCATTTTCCGGGTCCACATCTGGAGTAATACCATGTCCCAGGTTGAACACATGTCCCGATCCCTGACCATAGCCAGACAGAATGTGCTGTACTTCTTCGCGAATACGCTCTGGCGTACCATGCAACATAGACGGGTCCATATTGCCCTGCAAAGCGACTTTATCACCAACACGACGTCTGGCATCTGCAATATCAATTGTCCAGTCCAGACCAACCGCATCACAACCCGTTGCCGCAATGGCTTCAATCCACTGACCGCCATTTTTGGTGAAGAGTGTGACCGGCACTTTACGGCCATCATTTTCACGGATCAGACCATCAACGATCTTGTGCATATATTGCAACGAAAATTCTTTGTAATCACGCGGGCTCAGTACGCCACCCCATGAGTCAAAAATCATCAGCGACTGAGCACCGGCTTTCACCTGGGCGTTAAGATAATCAATAACTGAGTCTGCCACTTTATCCAGTAACAAGTGCAAAGTCTTAGGCTCAGCGAAGGCCATCTTCTTGATCTTGCCGAAGGTCTTGCTGCTGCCGCCTTCAATCATGTAGGTCGCCAGTGTCCAGGGTGAACCAGAGAATCCGATCAGTGGCACTTCACCTTTCAATTCACGGCGAATGGTGCTCACAGCATTCATCACATAACCCAGCTCATCGGTTGGGTCCAGCTTAGGCAGTTTTTGTACATCGCTCAGCGAGCTGATTGGACGCTCAAACTTAGGTCCTTCACCGGTTTCAAAATACAAGCCCAGACCCATCGCATCTGGGATCGTCAGGATATCGCTGAATAAGATCGCCGCATCAAGCGGGTAACGACGCAACGGCTGAAGCGTAACTTCACATGCCAACTCTGCGTTCTTACACAGGCTCATAAAGTCTCCGGCCTGCGCTCGGGTCGCTCGGTATTCAGGAAGATAGCGACCTGCCTGACGCATCATCCAAACGGGCGTAACATCTACGGGTTGTTTCATCAACGCGCGCAGGTAACGATCATTTTTCAACTCGCTCATAGCGTAATTTCATTCCAATGCTGTAAAAATTGCTCAGATTGTATCATTAACTTCAATACGTCACTATTGAAACAGCACGCAAATTCCCACCAGCATGATCTGGATTAACCCTCCCATCCCAACCTGGTCATTTTTCACTCAAACAGCACAAAATTAAAACCCTTTTACTTCAACGTATTACAAACCAGATTAAAAACACCCGATTAAACTGTTTGCAACAAGGGTAAAAGCTTGCTATAAATTTGCTGCGCTAAGAAGAATAAAAACACCTTTAAAACCAATAAAAATAAAGCTCTATTGCTAAACTGCATTGATAGCCGCTCAGGAATACCCCCTGAAGCGGCTTTTTTGTTTAACTAATTTTCAACATTTCAAGCAACCCCATCCTGCTGCTTATACAATCCGCTCGTAAACAAGAGTTATTCCCGCACCTACATCAGAAACACACCCTGTTATTTGCTCACTTGGTTAAAAAAGAGGTTGACCTTTTCATCAGATTTCCTTTTTATAGGAGACAGATAAACATAATCGGCATCACCGCTTTTTGGTGGTCACTATTAAGTTTTGACCCCGTATTGGGTCACACTGTGCCGATGTTTTTGGCAAGCCACGGGCAGATGATGACCCGCTAAGGAGATAACTATGCTGTCACGCTTAGAACAAGCCCAACAAAGGTGGGGAGGTAGCCATAGCGTTATCGACAACTGGTTAGCTGAAAGACAGGAGCTGTTGCTGCTGTATTGTAAGGTTGCAGGCCTGTCTCCGTTTGAGCAGGATGACCGAGCACTGCCTGATCAGTTACAAATTCAGACTTTTTGTCAGATCCTGATGGATTACCTGTCTGCCGGACACTTTGAGATTTACGACAACCTAGTCGCAGCGTGCAAAGAAAAGGGCCCACAAAGCCTGAAACTGGCGCAGTCATTGTACCCTCGTATCACTGACACGACCGATCTGGCGCTGGACTTTAACGACAAGTACGCAGAAATGCAGTCCGAAACACTGATGTCAGACTTTGACAAAGACCTGTCTGAGCTCGGTGAAGCCCTTGAATTACGCTTTGCACTCGAAGATGAGCTCATCGATAACCTCTATGCCAATCACAGCGAAGATTAATATCAGCTGTGCTTGACCTCGAAAATTGATATAAAAAAAGGACCTGACGGTCCTTTTTTTATATCTGCTTTCAGTTGCCTCACCTTTAGATGAGGCATCAGCAGGCATTACTCTGAGTCGTGCGCGTGATCGTGGCCGTGCTCTTTCTCTTCCTGGATTTCCAGCAGCTCTACTTCGAAAACCAAGGTTGAGTTAGCAGGGATTTTACCCAGGTTGCGCTCACCGTAGCCCAGCTCTGAAGGAATAGTGAACTTGTACTTAGAGCCAACCGCCATCAGCTGCAGACCTTCAGTCCAACCCGCGATAACCTGGTTCAGTGGGAAAGTAGCAGGCTGGTTACGTGCATAAGAGCTGTCGAACTCAGAACCGTCAAGCAAAGTACCTTTGTAGTGTACTTTCACGATGTCAGTTGCAACTGGCTTTTTACCTTCACCTTCGCTCAGTACTTCATACTGTAGACCCGAGTCAGTGACGTTTACGCCATCTTTCTTCGCGTTTTCAGCCAGGTACTCAGCACCTTCAACTTTGTTCTTCTCAGCATCAGCTTGCGCTTTCGCCGCTTGCTTTTCACGTACAGAAGAATCCAATGCAGTCAGTACTTCACGAATTTTCGCTTCGTCCAGTTTTGCATTACCATCTAGTGCGTCTTTAAAGCCGCGCATGATCAGTGCCTGATCCAGTTCAATACCCAGCTCTTTTTTATCTGCCATATCTTTTTGCAGGAAGTTACCAACGGATGCACCGATACCATAAGCTTGCTGTTGAACTTCAGTCTCCAGCTTTACTTCTGCAACTTGCGCTGTTTTTTCTTCTGCTTTTTGGTTACAAGCGGCCAGTGCCAGAACCGAGGCAGCCACTAAAGATAACTTAATTGTGTGTTTCATGTTTTCTCTCCGACAAACCCAGGCTCAGAGTCAAATATCACTATCCTGGTTGGGTGTCTTTGTTAAAATTATATTAATCTTAAAAAAGGGTGGATGTCACATTACCATCCGTAGCGCATAAAGCCAAATTTCTCTTTTTGACGCAAAATTCATTTCGAGATCGGCGACATTGATGTACCGATAGGCTAATATCAGTTTTGTGGCCTCTACAAATTACCCATTAGTCTACTCGGTGCAAATCATGGAGTTAAGAGGAAATACCGATTTTATGCCCAAATTTTTACGGCACAACGCTCAAACTGCTTTAATTATCATCGCATCCCTGTTATCTGGTTGTTCAACAGACAGCTCAGATGCATTGCTGACCGTTGAACATGCCGCGCGTGGTGCATTTGCCGCGGCTATTTCACACGATGGGCGTTACAGTTTAGTGTCATCCATCGAACACGGTGTGGTTTTATGGGATAACACCACCCATGGTTTAAAATATCAGTGGTCCCAGTCCCAGCAAGCGGATGAACTGGTGCACTCTCTGGCCATTGCCCATGATAACTCCAGCGCCGTCACCGCAGCCAACGACCGCTTTGCTATCTGGCGCTTGTCAGATGGACAAAATATTGGCTATTACCAGATTGAACAAGGCACCATTCGCGACATCGCAATCAGCAATGCAGGCCGCTATGTCTTATATGGACGCAGCGACAATGTGGTTGTGCATCTCGACTTAGAAAGCGGCAGGCGCATAGAGTTCCTTGGCCACCAAGAAAAAATTAACAGTATTGCCTTATCACCCAATGGCCACTTTGCGCTAACCGGCGCAAATGATTACAGCGCCTACTTTTGGGATACCCGGACCGGCCAGGTTATTCATAGGTTCAATCACCCCAGCCGGGTCACTAAAGTCGCCCTGGACCCCCAGGGACGCTACGCGTTCACGGCAGACAGTATGAAAAAGGCCAGCATCTGGCAACTCACATCAGGTGAAATCAAAGCGCAATTACAGTATATTGCGCGGCAGAAAATATTCAGTGCCGTGCGCTTTAATCAGGATGGGCAGTTCATTGCAACAGGCTCGCCAAACAGACAACTGACCTTGTGGCAGGTTGATAGTGGCGAAAAGCTGGCGACCTGGCGCGTCAAACCACGTGAGGGAAGCCGACCTAAGTCTGCTGTTGTCTTTGATGTGGCGTTTACCGGAGATGATGAAACCCTGCTGACAGAGAGCTCCAGCGGCCTGTTAGAACAATTTGCAAGAGAGTAACCATGACAGACCTCGAAGATCGCATTAACGAACTGGAAGCCAAAGTGGCGTTTCAGGACGAAACCATAGAGATTTTAAACAACGAACTGAGTGCGCATCAGGCACGTCTGGCAATCATGCAGCGGCAGATTGAGTTACTGGCAGAAAAAATCAAAGAAGGTAAAGATCCAGGCATGATGCCCCAGCATCAGGAGCCGCCTCCACCACATTATTGACCCGGCTACGGAGCCAAGCCATTTGTGCTCCGATTATTCTGGCCTGAATACCCCGATAACCTGCTCAAACTGGCGTGTTGAGGCCTGAACAGCTTCTTTCGGCTGTGTCATGATATGACCACACTTCACACATTCCACCTTTTCCACGTCATGCTCTTTGTACAACATCATGACGTCAGCTTCGTGACACTCAGGACAAGATGCCCCTGCAATAAAGCGTTTTTTCTTTCTCACCTTTAGTTACCTCAGGTTAGCTGATCCGTAAACGGTTCAGTTGACGATTCATATCACGGGCTGCGCGCCCTGGCCGGCTATTTTAACCTATATTCTCTGTGGTTGATACGCTTGGAGTGTCCGCAGGGATCCGTGTTATGATGGGCGCATTAGTAAACAGTGATGTAACGGTATGATCCAGCTTTCGAATATTGAACTTATGCGCGGTGGTAAAACGCTGCTTAAAAATGCCAGCGCCACCTTATTTCCACAGCACAAAGTGGGCCTGGTCGGCGCCAATGGGTGTGGCAAATCCTCCTTGTTTGCGTTGCTCAAATCAGAATTACATCTGGATGCGGGCGAGCTGCAAATTCCGAAAGACTGGTCCATTGCATCCGTAAAGCAGGAAACGCCCGCGCTGGCTGTCAGTGCGCTGGAATACGTGCTACAGGGTCACCCCGAATATTATGCGCTGCGCAGTGCACTGCACAGCGCCGAGGCGTCAGGCGACGGTGCCGAGCAGGCTCGTCTGCATCAGCAGATAGAAGTAGTTGGCGGCTACTCAATAGAAGCCAAAGCCGGGGAACTATTACATGGTCTGGGTTTTAGCAATGCACAACTAAGCGACGCGGTCAGTGCCTTTTCTGGTGGCTGGCGAATGCGGCTGAACCTCGCCCAGGCATTGATCCGCGATGCCGACCTGTTACTGCTGGATGAACCGACCAACCACCTTGACCTCGATGCGGTATACTGGCTCGAACGTTTCTTAAAAGCCTATCAGGGCACCCTGGTCCTGATCTCACACGACCGGGAGTTTCTCGATGCGGTGGTCGATCAAATCTGGCATGTAGATCAACAGCAGCTCAACGTTTATAAAGGCCACTACTCCCAGTTTGAACGCCAAAAGGCCGAGCGCATGGCGCAGCAACAGGCGTTATACGAAAAACAACAAGCCACCATTGCCCACCTGGAACAATTTATCACCCGGTTTAAAGCCAAAGCGAGTAAAGCCAAACAAGCTCAAAGTCGGGTTAAGGCCCTGGAGCGCATGGAAAAGCTGGCGCCCGCCCATGCTGATTCACCGTTTAGCTTTGAGTTCAGCAACCCTGACAGCATGCCTAACCCGCTGATGACATTAGATCAAGCCCAGGCCGGATATGGTGAGGTGACTATCTTACACAAGATTAAACTCAATCTGGTGCCGGGTAGCCGTATCGCCCTGCTGGGCCGCAATGGTGCAGGTAAGTCTACGTTGATTAAACTGCTTGCCGGTGAACTATCACCGCAAGCGGGAGAGGTTTTTCAGCATCAGGGGCTGAAGATTGGCTATTTCGCCCAGCATCAATTGGAATCGCTGGATCTCAGTGCCAGTGCGGTTACTCACATACAGCGTCTCGACCCACAAGCCAGTGAGCAGTCACTACGCGATTTTCTGGGTGGCTTCGCCTTTAACGGCGACAAAGCCCTGGAGCCGGTCAAACCTTTCTCTGGAGGCGAAAAAGCGCGCCTGGTGCTCGCCATGCTGGTGTATCAAAAACCGAACCTGTTACTGCTGGATGAGCCCACTAACCACCTGGATCTCGAAATGCGTCATGCGCTGGTGATGGCATTGCAAGGCTTTGAAGGGGCTATGGTCACCGTATCGCACGATCGCCATATGCTTAAACACACCGCGGATGAGTATTACCTGGTCGATCAGGGTGAAGTGAGCGCCTTTGGTTATGACTTAGATGCCTATTACCAGTGGCTACTTAACGCCAATAAAGAAGCCGCGCGCAAAGACAGCAACGAAGACAAAGCCCACTCAAGTGTTAATCGAAAAGAACAGAAGCGTCTGGAAGCGGAATTCCGCAAGGCCGTACAACCTCTGAAAAAATCGATCGACAAACTGGAGAAAGAGCTCGATAAACTCAGCGCTGCACTTGGGGAAGTTGAAACGGCATTGTCTGATAACGACCTTTACTCCGAACAAAATAAAGGGAAGCTCAGTGAGTTGCTGGCTCAACAAGCTAAACTCACACCGCAGTTAAACGATACCGAAGAGGCGCTGCTTATGGCTCTGGAGGAGCTCGAAGAAAAACAGACCCATTTCGAGCAAAGTGGCGAGATATGCTAGACGCTGCAGATTTCTGGACTTTTGCCTGCGCGCACTATGCGCGTGCAGGCATGCAGGATGCCCTGCTCGCACTGCAAGATAACGAACACAAAAACATCAATCTGATTTTACTGTTGATGTACCTCGACGCACGTGACCTGTCACTTAATGTAACGCAAGTTCAGGCATTGCACGGGCTGTGTGATACATTTGACCGCACCGTCTTGCATCCCCAGCGTCAAATACGCCGCATATTGAAACAGCAGCATCAGCACTATAAGGCGTATGATGAGCTGCGCCAGCATATGCTCAATGCTGAACTAGCCCAGGAAAAGTACCAGCAAGCTATGCTTATTGACTACCTCAATCAACAAGCCCCCCAACAAAACCCGCACCCAGATAACCTGGCACACTACCTGACTCCCACCCAAAGGCTCACTATCCCCGCAAAAACATGATCGGGATCAAGCAATTTACCGAGTTCTGAATAGGGCCCCGGGAAACTTGATCTTGATCATATCTGCGCTGTGCATGCTCGACTAAGATTACTCCATCGACAAATCAGGAGGCACAGACATGAACGTATTCTTCAGAGACTTTTTTACTGACCCAGTGTTATTTCTCTCTTTCGGCATCTTGGGCGTGGTAATCGTACTGTGTTGTTTCTACGTCTACTACTTCATCAAGAAAGTGCAAGAAGCAGAAGTACCTGAGTAAATCGTCGACACTCTTTTATGTTATTCGAAACATGTTGTTGAAACGTTAAGCAATTAGTTCCCGTTCTAGAATTAAGCACGACGCACAAAGCACCTTATCAGCCCAGCTGATCGGGTGCTTTTTATTATACCAATTTCACTTAATACCTGTTCAAAACTGCTTGCCGGTGAACTATCACCGCAAGCGGGAGAGGTTTTTCAGCATCAGGGGCTGAAGATTGGCTATTTCGCCCAGCATCAATTGGAATCGCTGGATCTCAGTGCCAGTGCGGTTACTCACATACAGCGTCTCGACCCACAAGCCAGTGAGCAGTCACTACGCGATTTTCTGGGTGGCTTCGCCTTTAACGGCGACAAAGCCCTGGAGCCGGTCAAACCTTTCTCTGGAGGCGAAAAAGCGCGCCTGGTGCTCGCCATGCTGGTGTATCAAAAACCGAACCTGTTACTGCTGGATGAGCCCACTAACCACCTGGATCTCGAAATGCGTCATGCGCTGGTGATGGCATTGCAAGGCTTTGAAGGGGCTATGGTCACCGTATCGCACGATCGCCATATGCTTAAACACACCGCGGATGAGTATTACCTGGTCGATCAGGGTGAAGTGAGCGCCTTTGGTTATGACTTAGATGCCTATTACCAGTGGCTACTTAACGCCAATAAAGAAGCCGCGCGCAAAGACAGCAACGAAGACAAAGCCCACTCAAGTGTTAATCGAAAAGAACAGAAGCGTCTGGAAGCGGAATTCCGCAAGGCCGTACAACCTCTGAAAAAATCGATCGACAAACTGGAGAAAGAGCTCGATAAACTCAGCGCTGCACTTGGGGAAGTTGAAACGGCATTGTCTGATAACGACCTTTACTCCGAACAAAATAAAGGGAAGCTCAGTGAGTTGCTGGCTCAACAAGCTAAACTCACACCGCAGTTAAACGATACCGAAGAGGCGCTGCTTATGGCTCTGGAGGAGCTCGAAGAAAAACAGACCCATTTCGAGCAAAGTGGCGAGATATGCTAGACGCTGCAGATTTCTGGACTTTTGCCTGCGCGCACTATGCGCGTGCAGGCATGCAGGATGCCCTGCTCGCACTGCAAGATAACGAACACAAAAACATCAATCTGATTTTACTGTTGATGTACCTCGACGCACGTGACCTGTCACTTAATGTAACGCAAGTTCAGGCATTGCACGGGCTGTGTGATACATTTGACCGCACCGTCTTGCATCCCCAGCGTCAAATACGCCGCATATTGAAACAGCAGCATCAGCACTATAAGGCGTATGATGAGCTGCGCCAGCATATGCTCAATGCTGAACTAGCCCAGGAAAAGTACCAGCAAGCTATGCTTATTGACTACCTCAATCAACAAGCCCCCCAACAAAACCCGCACCCAGATAACCTGGCACACTACCTGACTCCCACCCAAAGGCTCACTATCCCCGCAAAAACATGATCGGGATCAAGCAATTTACCGAGTTCTGAATAGGGCCCCGGGAAACTTGATCTTGATCATATCTGCGCTGTGCATGCTCGACTAAGATTACTCCATCGACAAATCAGGAGGCACAGACATGAACGTATTCTTCAGAGACTTTTTTACTGACCCAGTGTTATTTCTCTCTTTCGGCATCTTGGGCGTGGTAATCGTACTGTGTTGTTTCTACGTCTACTACTTCATCAAGAAAGTGCAAGAAGCAGAAGTACCTGAGTAAATCGTCGACACTCTTTTATGTTATTCGAAACATGTTGTTGAAACGTTAAGCAATTAGTTCCCGTTCTAGAATTAAGCACGACGCACAAAGCACCTTATCAGCCCAGCTGATCGGGTGCTTTTTATTATACCAATTTCACTTAATACCTGTTCAATTTGAAGGAGCAAATAGGACGCTAACGGCGTTAAAAATTTCTCATTTAGAACCTTATACCTTAGACATAGGTTCACAAATTTTTGTCTGGTTATCGACCCTATTTTCTCGCCTCAAAATAGAACACTTAATTAAGCAAATTGGTATTACCCGAACATTCTTTTGGTTATTTCCCGCAGTTTGATACACTGATGGCATTTTCAGGCTCATCATCCCCCGCTTTTTGATTGGCGTCACACGATGCGATTGCTCTTTTGGGTGCATACATGAGCCTCACCGTCGCAGAGGTATTTACAGGAAATACAAACCACATGTTAAAGCCGTCAGAGTTAACCTTTCAACCCGCCTGGTGGATGCGCAACCGTCATCTGCAAACCATTTTGCCCCGTCTGTTCAGGCCAACCCTGAAAGCCGATGTGCGCTACGAGCATCTCGAGACACCCGATGATGACTTTCTAGAACTGGCCTGGGCGAATAAGGGGAATCAACAAGCTCCGCTGGTTGTCGTGCTGCATGGACTTGAAGGTAACATCAATAGTTTTTATGCCAAAGGGCTGCTGCGCGCACTCACCACTGCCGGATTGGACGCCGTACTGATGCACTTTCGCAACTGCTCACGTCAGGTGAACCGTCAGCCCCGGGCCTACCACAGCGGTGAAACCGGCGATCTGGCTTTTTTACTGCAAACCCTGAAACAACGCTTTGTTGATCGTCCCTTGTACGCAGTGGGATTCTCACTGGGCGGCAATGTACTGGCCAAATATCTTGGGGAGCAAGGTCATGACAGCCAGCTGGATGGGGCCGCTGTGATCTCTGCACCCTACCACTTGTCTTCTTCCTGCCAGGTGATCCGTAAGAGCTGTTTTAAACTGTATCAAAAGTACCTGCTTGATCGCATGAAGCGCTCCTTCTCACGTAAATTTGATCAAATAGAAGGGGCACTCCAGATCGGCCGCGATGAGATTCAACAGATCCGTGATCTATGGCAGTTTGATGAGCGGATCACCGCACCATTACATGGTTTTAAGGGCGCAGAAGATTACTACGCCAAAGCCAGTGCGCAACCCTATCTGAAGCAGATCGCCACCCCAACTCTGCTGATCCATGCCGCCGATGATCCCATGCTGTCGACCCGCGCGATCCCCACTCAGACTCAGATCAGCGATCAGGTTACGCTGGCAGTGTCACCACAAGGGGGACATGTCGGCTTTATTGCCGGGCGCAATCCTTTCAAGCCCGTTTTCTGGCTTGAGCAAATTGTCCCCGCTTATTTACACTCACTACTAAATCATCGAGTTTAAAGACATTATGATCATTCCATATCAGCAACTGGACCCCGCCACGCTAAGCAATCTGATTGAGCATTATGTGCTGCGTGAAGGCACCGACTATGGTGACAGTGAAATCAGCACAGAGCGCAAGGTCGAGCAGGTTCATGCTCAGCTTAAGTCAGGAGAAGCCTTGCTGGTTTATTCCGAATTGCATGAGTCCGTCAATATTGTCTCAAAAGCCCAATTTCAGACGATGCAGACCGAGGAATACAACTACGACTAATTTCGGTCAGTCCCACGGGCTAACCGACAGAATGGATTGTAGATAAACGCCAACTTGCTACAATCGACACACACTACAAAGAATAACAAGGTCAATCCATGAAGTTACCCGCTACACTCTGCGCCCTGGCTTTAAGCCTGTCGAATGCCTACGCCAGCGACATTAAGGTATCTGAGCGCGCCCACCGCATCGCTCAGCAGAACCTGCTGATAGACACTCACATCGACGTCCCATATCGTATCAAAGAGCACTGGGAAGATGTCACTAAGGCCACGAAAGGCGGCGACTTTGATTATCCCCGTGCCGTGCAGGGCGGCCTGAACGCCCCCTTTATGTCGATATATATTCCTGCGAATCTGGAGTTTGAAGGCAAAGGTAAAAGCTACCAACTGGCGAACCAGCTAATAGATGGCATGGAAGCGCTGGCGCAGCGTGCACCAGATAAATTTGCTATGGCCTACAATACCAAAGATATCCTTCGTCAATTTCGTGAAAAGAAAATCTCGGTTGCAATGGGCATGGAGAACGGCTCCCCCATTGAAGGTGATATAAATAACCTGAAGCACTTCTTTGACAGAGGCGTTCGCTATATCACTCTGGCTCACTCACAAAGCAACCACATTTCTGACTCGTCATACGACATTCGCCGTAAATGGAAGGGCCTGAGCCCATTTGGTAAAGAGCTTGTCGTGGAAATGAATAAGATTGGCATGCTGATCGATGTCTCACATATTTCTGATGCGGCCTTCTATCAAGTGATGGAGTTGTCTAAAGTCCCAGTGATTGCATCGCATTCCTCATTGCGTAAATACACACCAGGATTTGAGCGCAATATGGATGACGATATGCTCAAAGCCCTGAAAAAGAATGGCGGCGTCATTCAAATTAACTTTGGTTCAAGCTTTGTCACAGCCAGCTCGCGCAGTTGGTACGATCAACGTAATGAAGCGGAAGCGCAAGCAACCAGTCAGGGTAAAAGTAAAACCGATTTCAGAGCGGCATATCGTGCGAAAAACCCGTTCCCGTACGCCACTTTGGAGCAAGTACTCGATCACATTGATCATGTCGTAGAGCTCATTGGTATCGACCATGTAGGAATTGGCTCCGATTATGACGGTGTGGGTGATTCACTGCCTATCGGATTAAAAGACGTCTCTACTTATCCTAATCTGGTACAGGGCCTGTTGGATCGCAACTACACCGAAGGACAGATCAAAAAAATACTGGGTGGCAACACCCTGCGCGTATGGCGTCATGCAGAAGAATACGCAAAACAGTTTTAACCTGCTGTGAGAAGTGGCCCTGCCACTTCTCCTTCTTCCTGCCAAGCTCGATTTCCTTCCCTATATCAACGGCCTTTTTGCACTGTCCCAACTCAGAACAGCGCTGTATTCGACCAATCCTAATTGACGGACAAACAGCCTGATGAAACCAGACAGAGAAACACTAAAGTAAAACTAATAATGCGAGAAAACATCTTGATGATTAGTGTAACGGAAAAACGTAAACGGATAGCTTGGAGTAAAGCACCGAAAAGTTACTGAAACGAGAAATTGGGTTGATAATGCAGTGAAATATGAGAAGTCAACCGATGACCTTCGGCGTTACCACTTAGGAAGTGGTTGCGGGAGCCGGATTTGAACCGACGACCTTCGGGTTATGAGCCCGACGAGCTACCAGGCTGCTCCATCCCGCGCCTGTATGTTCAACGTTTTACTTCTGTTGAGAGAAGTAGTAACCACTCAGAAAGTGGTTGCGGGAGCCGGATTTGAACCGACGACCTTCGGGTTATGAGCCCGACGAGCTACCAGGCTGCTCCATCCCGCGCCTGTATGTTCAACGTTTTACTTCTGTTGAGAGAAGTAGTAACCACTCAGAAAGTGGTTGCGGGAGCCGGATTTGAACCGACGACCTTCGGGTTATGAGCCCGACGAGCTACCAGGCTGCTCCATCCCGCGCCTGTATGTTCAACGTTTTACTTCTGTTGAGAGAAGTAGTAACCACTCAGAAAGTGGTTGCGGGAGCCGGATTTGAACCGACGACCTTCGGGTTATGAGCCCGACGAGCTACCAGGCTGCTCCATCCCGCGCCTGTATGTTCAACGTTTTACTTCTGTTGAGAGAAGTAGTAACCACTCAGAAAGTGGTTGCGGGAGCCGGATTTGAACCGACGACCTTCGGGTTATGAGCCCGACGAGCTACCAGGCTGCTCCATCCCGCGCCTGTATGTTCAACGTTTTACTTCTGTTGAGAGAAGTAGTAACCACTCAGAAAGTGGTTGCGGGAGCCGGATTTGAACCGACGACCTTCGGGTTATGAGCCCGACGAGCTACCAGGCTGCTCCATCCCGCGCCTGTATGTTCAACGTTTTACTTCTGTTGAGAGAAGTAGTAACCACTCAGAAAGTGGTTGCGAGAGCCCTCGATTTATGAAGAGCGAACCGACGACCTTCGGCGTTACCACTTAGAAAGTGGTTTCGGGAGCCCTTGATTTATGAAGAGCGAACCGACGACCTTCGGCGTTACCACTCAGAAAGTGGTTGCGGGAGCCGGATTTGAACCGACGACCTTCGGGTTATGAGCCCGACGAGCTACCAGGCTGCTCCATCCCGCGCCTGTATGTTCAACGTTTTACTTCTGTTGAGAGAAGTAGTAACCACTCAGAAAGTGGTTTCGGGAGCCCTTGATTTATGAAGAGCGAGCCGACGACCTTCGGCGTTACCACTTAGGAAGTGGTTGCGGGAGCCGGATTTGAACCGACGACCTTCGGGTTATGAGCCCGACGAGCTACCAGGCTGCTCCATCCCGCGCCTGTATGTTCAACGTTTTACTTCTGTTGAGAGAAGTAGTAACCACTCAGAAAGTGGTTTCGGGAGCCCTTGATTTATTAAGAGCGAACCGACGACCTTCGGCGTTACCACTTAGAAAGTGGTTTCGGGAGCCCTTGATTTATTAAGAGCGAACCGACGACCTTCGGCGTTACCACTTAGAAAGTGGTTTCGGGAGCCCTTGATTTATTAAGAGCGAACCGACGACCTTCGGCGTTACCACTCAGAAAGTGGTTGCGGGAGCCGGATTTGAACCGACGACCTTCGGGTTATGAGCCCGACGAGCTACCAGGCTGCTCCATCCCGCGCCTGTATGTTCAACGTTTTACTTCTGTTGAGAGAAGTAGTAACCACTCAGAAAGTGGTTTCGGGAGCCCTTGATTTATTAAGAGCGAACCGACGACCTTCGGCGTTACCACTCAGAAAGTGGTTGCGGGAGCCGGATTTGAACCGACGACCTTCGGGTTATGAGCCCGACGAGCTACCAGGCTGCTCCATCCCGCGCCTGTATGTTCAACGTTTTACTTCTGTTGAGAGAAGTAGTAACCACTCAGAAAGTGGTTTCGGGAGCCCTTGATTTATTAAGAGCGAACCGACGACCTTCGGCGTTACCACTCAGAAAGTGGTTGCGGGAGCCGGATTTGAACCGACGACCTTCGGGTTATGAGCCCGACGAGCTACCAGGCTGCTCCATCCCGCGCCTGTATTTTCAACGTTTTACTTCCGTTGAGAGAAGCACTTAAACAGTATTTTATGAGGCTTAATTTGCCCTAACTCTTTAAGAGGTCGCTATAATATAGAATTGATTTAATATTGCAAGGTATTAATCGAGAAAAGGGCACCAACCGCTCAAAAAGCAGTCAAACCACTCTATTTTAACGCCCGAATATGACATTTATTGTCTTAGCGGCCAAAACGACCGCCAGGCTATTGCTCTCTCTGATGCGGATTAATCAGCTTCTGAAACTGCCAGTCGGGATGACCCATCACAATGAAATCGGGATTTTCTGTACTTTCTCTTTGATTGTATGTCAGCGGGTTAAATTCAGCATCCGTGATACAACCTCCAGCTTCTTCAACAATCACCTGTGATGCCCCCGTGTCCCATTCACCGGTCGGCCCAACCCGTAAAAAACAGTCAGCCTTTCCTTCAGCCACGATGCACGCCTTAAGCGAACAAGACCCCAGTGCCACCGTATCAAACTGGCTGTTTAAATACTGACTTACAGCCTCAATTTTTTGTCTGCGGCTCACAGCCAGAGTCAGGGTACTTTTTGGGGCAACAGAAATCGGCTCATCGCGTCCAGCAATACGCTTAAACGCACCACCCTGATGAGTAGCAAAATAGGTCACGTCTTTTGCCGGCCAATGGATCACACCAAGTACAGGCTGGTTATTTTCAATCAACGCGATGTTGACAGCAAAATCGCCACTTTCAAGAATGAACTCACCGGTACCGTCCATAGGATCCAGCAGCCAGTAACGTTGCCAGTGTTGTCGATTTTCCAGCGGGGGGATCGGAGTCTCTTCAGACATGATCGGTACATCCGGGGCCAGGGCTTGCAGCCCCGCGGTCAGCACTTCATTCGAAGCCAGATCAGCCGCCGTTACCGGTGTATGATCCGACTTTTCCCGCGCACCTATGTCGTCTTGCTGATAGATGGCCATGATCGCTTGTCCTGCCTGTTCGGCAAGGGTAATACAGGGCTCTAAAAATGACTGCATTAAGCCTCCGTTGTCAGGTACTGTTGTAGCAACAACAACGCGGCGACACTGCGGGCTTCAGTAAAGTCGGGCTGGCTCAGTAACCCTTGCCATTGCGCCATGGGCCACTTTACCACCACCAGCGGTTCAGGTTCATCACCGGCCAATTGCTCCGGATATAAATCCTGGGCCACTAAAATATGCATTCTGGCGTTAAAGTAGCTGGGTGCCAGTGATAAAGTTTTCAAATCACAAAATTGGTGAGCGCCAAAGCCAACTTCTTCTTTTAACTCACGGTTTCCCGCTTCAATGGGGGTTTCCCCCGGATCAATCAGCCCTTTTGGAAAGCCAAGCTGATAATCATGTGTCCCCGCGCAATATTCTCTCACTAATAGTAGCTCATTTTCGGCTGATATGGGCACTATCATTACAGCGCCCCGGCCGCCGCCACGAACACGTTCATACTCGCGGTGCTCACCATTGGAAAATGACAGCGACAGTGACTCAACGGTAAAGAGCTTACTTTTTGCGACAACCTCAGAGGCTATTATCTCAGGGGGAATTGGGTGCTTTTTCTGTGACATAGAGATTATTTTGCTATCATGGCGATTAACCTCATCATAAAGCCTTTACAGGTAAATGCCTATGTTAAATTGGTCAAAGATCGATACTGTGTTGTTGGATATGGACGGCACATTACTCGACCTGCATTTTGATAATCACTTTTGGCTGGACGTGATCCCAAAAGCCCATGCCGTTAAGCAAGGCCTGACACTGGAGCAAGCCCGGGCTGATATCCTCGCGCGCTACGAAGCCGTCATGGGGCAAATTGAATGGTATTGCCTGGATTACTGGCAACAACAGCTCCAATTACCCATTATGGAGCTCAAGCGCGAGATCCAGCACCTGATTTCTGTTCGCGAAGATGTGCCGGCATTTTTGCAAGCATTAAAAGCAGCCGGAAAAGAGTTGATTTTACTCACCAATGCGCACCCGGATAGCTTAAGCCTTAAAGTAGAAAGAACGCAGTTTGACCAATACCTGGATAAGTTGATCTCAACGCACAGCTATGGGGTGAGTAAGGAAAGCCAACAGCTATGGCAACAGGTTCAGGCTGATCTGGGGTTTGATAAAAGCCGCACCTTATTTGTCGATGACAGCCTGGCGGTGTTGGCCGCCGCCAGAGAATATGGCATCGGGCATTTGCTGGCCATCGCGAACCCGGATAGCCAGCAACCTCATAACGACATCACTGATTACCCGGCCATTTGCGACTACCGCACGTTACTACCGCTCAGCTGATCAGCCAGGGTAGCGTGCTTGCAAGCCCTGATATACCTGCTTAGCAAAGTCTGGATGTTCTGTATCCAGGCTTTTCACCACTTCAACCAGGTGCTCATTATCTTCTTTGCCATGCCACTCTTTGATGTAGCTGCCATCTTTGTATCCGTGATCCTGGCGGAAGAAGTTCAGGGTGTTTTTACCCACATATCCTCGATATAGATCGTCGATGCTCATACCAATCTGCTGCATACACCCAGCAAAAGCGGCGGCATTAAAAGTTTTATCGGCCACAGCCGATGCAGCAAGTACTTCCAGCGTTGCCTTAAAATCTTCGGCATATAAAGGCTGAGACAACTCACTATCCAACTGTGCTGCCAGTGCCTCATAAGTCGTTTCACCGTCAATGCGCAGTGACAGACCAAAGTGGAAAATATCGACCAACTCCAGGATCACTTGCTCAGTATCCGGGGTTTGTTTTTTCCACCACTTCCAGCCATAGTGGTCCAACATTTCTGCACACTCAACCCAGATGGCACGGTACCACTCAAACCCCTGGCTGAACCATTGCTCATGCACTTTGGTATTCATGGCGTTTTGCATCTCTAGCATCACAACCAGCTTTGCACTATTTGCAGACATATTTGGCTCTCACTCTCACAATTCAGTCAAAGCGCTATGATACCCACACAGTGGTGCAAATGCCACGATGAAAGCTTTTTTGCTCTGCCCCGTTCTATTAGGAGTCATAAATACATTTTTGAGGTTTTACATGCGATCCATACTTCTTGCGATAACACTCTCAGTCTCGCAACTACTGTCTTTTTCTTTGTCAGCTGCGCAAGCCACTAACATCAGTGATCACCCGGAGCAGGTCTCCCCCTTACTTCCTGGGCTCACAGCCCCTGCTTTAACGTTGCAGGATAACAACGCCAAAGCCATCGATTTAGGCAAGTTATATCAGGACAAAACCACCGTTTTGGTAGTGTACCGTGGTGGCTGGTGCCCATATTGCTCTCGCCAGTTGGCTGGGCTGCAGAAAATTGAAAAGCAGATTGTTGAGCTGGATGCACAGATAGTTGCAGTTTCACCCGACAGCCCAGAAGCATTGAGCAAAAGTACCATCAGTTCACCCAATTACCGGTTACTCTCGGATAACCAGCTTGCTCTAACTCAGGCACTGGGACTGGCATATTACCTCGATGACAAAACGGCTAAAGCCTATCGCGATCGCATGGGTGTACAGTTTGTCGACCTGGATGGCAAAAACCGAGTGGCGCTGCCAGTGCCAGCTGTCTTTGTCATTGATAAAGCGGGCCTGGTACAGTTTCAGTATGCCAACCCCAATTACAAAGTACGTCTGGAAGAAAGTGTGCTGCTGGCAGCGGTCCGTGCCGCCAGTAATCTGAAATAGCCACAAGCGGGTCTGAGCCCGCTGTTAGTTACCTATTTTCCAATCGGTTGTAGTCAAACAATCCGTACTCCACACCCCGCACGTCACGGGCAACACGGTGCAACAGGTCACTGTATTGCCAAAACTGCGGGTGTGTTCTGCGGATCCCAAATGTGGCTTTTAGCATCCGGTAATCCGACTCGCTACGTACTTCGACCAGCTGTTGCACAAAAGCGTCTATATGCGCCTGATTCGGCAGGTGCCAGATGGCTTCCGGGTAGTCGCCGATAAACCCAGGCACTACTGTCGCGGTGTCTTCCTCGTACGCTCGCTGACCTTCCTCGTTCAGCAGGCTCGAAATATTAAAGTGTGCATTATGATGGATCAGGGTATAAGGCTGATGCTCGCCTTTGTCATCAACAGCCAAAATAAACGACACCTGAGGCAGCTGATTAATCGCGCGTACAGGCAATGTATTGAGTGGCTGCAATGCTGACGGAACAGTGGTGTAATCATAAGCGTCATTCAGTATCGGCTTCAGGTGCGCTTTTAACATGGCATACAGCTCTGCCTGCGGGTCGTTGCTGTGATAGTGGATCCCTGATGGTGTCCCCAGCAATGACTTACGATTAATGAACTCACTGAGGCTAAGATGAGATTTGCGATACCAGTGCTGTTTAATCGCCTGGCGATGACTGAGCGGCAGCAAATTCAGAAAGTTCTGCTCACCTTCGAGACGCAGAAAATCCATATATAAACGGGTCACCAGCTGATGGCCAATATTCCCATACACATCAAAGCCAGCGACCAGTAAATAATGGATCCGCTCAAACAACGCATAATCCAGCACCCAGGTGGTTTTAGGGGCTTGTCCAATGAACCCTTTCACCACAGTGGCGCTGTCAAAGTGGCGGAAAATGGTCAATGCCGCATTCTGATTATGCCCCTCTCCTTGCCAGATCAGGTCAAGGTTGAGTTGCTTGCCATCGGCAAATACCTGATTAGACAAGGCCGTTTTCGCTTCCAGATAATCATGCTGGCGCTTGGCATATTTCGCCCAGCTGGATAATGGCAAAACATTACTCTGCTCTGCCGCCGGTAAGATCAGATCATCATCATGACGGGTCAGCAGTTGTGCCACAGCCGGCGAGGCATTTTTATCCGGGTCCACAAAAGCCACCCAGAAGTGGTCGTTGATCACGTTCAGGGCAATCTGACCCCGACACACCGGGCCTTTGATAAAGCCTTTGACGATCAATTCCGCTTCATCGAGCATAAACTGATACCGTGACTTCACGGGGATCGCCGCAAACACTTTAAAAGGGTTCGCTGCCAGTTTAGGCGCGTAGCCCGGTAACTGCGACACCTGATAATCACTGTGAATAAACTGCGTCTGCAACCGCGCCAGTTTGTCGTCATTCAATGCCAGCGGCATATGCGTTTTAGACAAGATAGTGCTGCGCACCTGCATCAAGCGATAATAAACCCGTGCAACTTTGGGATCATCAAATGGCCTGACCGTCGCAATCAGTTCGATGGGCTCTCCCGGCGGCGTTTTAGAACGTACTAGCTTAAAAAAGGCGTCGCCATCCAGGTGGTCAAAATAAGCATTCGCCAGATACCAGTGCTCATAGATGTATCGGGCGGCAAGGCGAGACTTATTGTCATCCTGATTTAAGAAGCTTTCCCACTTTGCAACGGCCAGTTGCTCATCCGCATTGGGTGGGGCTATCTGACTCATTGGTGAGCCTTGCTTAATCCATTGTGTGAGTTGTGCGAATTCACTGTTCGTTAGTGCAGGCAACCCATAGGGCATCCCTGCATGCGGCTGCTCTTTGGCATAGTCCGGGTATTCATCCATCGTCGGACAGGTTTGTGCTCTGTCTAATGAAAAATCATAATGCTGAGGCAGCAGCCCTTGCTGAGCAAACGGCTGAGTATGTTTGAGTAGCAAGCTGTTATACAGCACACTCGCATTGAGGTTGGCATATTCGGTTTGCACGCGCTCGTTGAGGATCGGGGTAAACCCCTTATCGCGCCATTGTGACGTAGACTGTGCATCGAACAGCAAACGGGTTGGAGACTCGGCCAGTAAGCGGGTACCATCATAAACCCGGGTTTTACTTACCCCCCGATCTATGCCTTCTGGTGAGCTCAATTTAAGCTGACAGGGCGCATCATAACAGCCATGGCACACCACACACCGGGTATCCAGGATTGGCTTAATATCGCTCAAATATGCCGCGCCATGCGGCTCTGATTGTGGTTGGATGCGCTGCTGCACCTGCTGTGGCCCAAACAAATCATCGTAATGATTCATTCCCAATGCGACACACCCACTTAAAAACGTAACTAAGCCAATCAGTATCCAGCCCGATCTGCGCATTACTCGCCCTCTTCGTCATCAAGCCCTAAATCGAATGTGGGCATCATTTCCATTGGCGGAGAAACAAACACGACCTCGCTTTCACAGCTTAAAACGGCACTCAGGACCGGACCGTGATTGAGCAACAACTGCGCCTGGTGGCCATGGCTCAATACCTCAGCCACCTGGTGTTCGATATTGCTGACCTGATAACCCTCAAGTGGAATACTCACACTTTGCTCAGGCGCAGGGTTCTGACAGAGATTGGCCAGTAAATTGGCATCCAGAATAACTTCCAGTGTCAGGTCAGGCTGCGCAATGTCGCGCTCAGCCAGGTTATCATCCAGTTTAAACAGAGGCAGGTTTAGCGGGGTGTTTTCTTGAAGTTCCATGAAAATTAGCTCATTTATGCAAATACCTGCCCGAAGTTTAGCACAACTTTGCCCCTTTCCGGTGCACTATCCTGCCCTTACCAGGGCAAGCGATCGCCATTGGCGTGCCAGAATCCACCACTGGTTTCCAACGTTAACTCGGCGATACGTTGAATTAGACGCTGCGCGGCGTCTGTCGCAGAAATATCACCGGCAAAATTGACCATCTGCGTTTGTACAAACCCCGGGTGAAGCAACGCCACGGCAACCCCCTGCGGCTTTAGCTCATGTGCCAGACTCACCCCAGCCGCGTTCAGAGCCGCTTTGGACATACGATAGCCAATATAAGCCCCCGAGCCGTTGTCCTCGATGGAGCCCATTCGACTGGTGATCATCGCCACTTTGCTTCCCGCAACCAGATTACGCTGTAACGCATGTGTCACGCGCACAGGGGCGACAGCATTGACCATCAACTGCTGCTCCAGCGCAGAGAAATCCATCTGTTGCAGGGTTTCATTGTGAAAAATGCCGGCATTATTAATCAATACATCAATAACCTGGTCTCCCAGCGCTGATGACAAAGTGCCAACATCTTCAGCAATACTGACATCAATGCCATCAAGGATTGTCACCCCCAGGGACTGAAGCTCATCCGACGTTCGACGTACAACTGCCGTTACCCGATCACCCGCTGCTATGTAATGCCGGCATAACTCCAGACCAATACCACGGTTGGCCCCGGTGATCACCACATGTTTTGACATATCTTTCTCCCATTTGTTTGTCTGCACTCACATTAGCATACCTGCCATTCTATAGATTGCCGTGATTACTTTCAGCCTCAGCAGGTTCTGCTACCTTTAAAGAACGCCAGTTAAGGGAGTACACTCTTGCCACGATATTTCATTCTGATCGCCCTGTTGTGGCTGCCAGCTGCGTTTGCAAACACCTACCGTGTTAATATCAGCGAGGCTTTGTCATATACACTGGGACAGCAGCAAATCACAGCGATGTTCAGCGCCATTTATGCGCCATTGGGGATCCAACCAGAGTTTGAATTTTTGCCCAGTGAGCGTGGCCTGCAATTGGTAAATGAGGGAGAACTGGATGCCGAGGCCGGACGCGTTGATTTAATCGGTGCACGCTATGCCAATTTAATTGCGGTGCCTGCGCCACTCGGTCAACTCAAATTAATGCTGCTATGTACAGATCCGAAGTACTGTGACCTGTCTTATGAAACAGACCTGGCCATCATTGCCGGTAACCTGATCACGGTTTGGTTTTGCCAGCAGCACCAGCTCAATTGCAACCGTGTTCAGAATGACATTTCTGCCTATCAGGCACTGAGCCGCGGCCGCGTCAATCGGATATTAGCCACCGATAAATACGCCTTAGGCTCTCTGTGTGAATCCGGACTCACCACGCTATATAGTAAAACGGCCTCAGAGCGTACTTTTACCATTTACCATTATGTCCATAAAAAGCATCAAGCTCTGGTGCCAAAGCTCAGTGCCCACATAAAAGCAATAAGAAAAAGCGGGCAGCTCAGGCAATATGCAGAACGACTGGAAAACGCCTTTTCCCAGTGTCAGGGGCAGCTGATCTCGTTAGACCCAAGTACAGATAGCCACACCTGAGCCGTATGTGCGTCAAGGCTCTATGTCGTGCATTTGAGATTGGATAATTGAAAAAACAGCCCCCTGAGGATCTGTGATCACGGCAAAACGGCCAACCTGAGGGATATCCGTCGGCGGCACACACACTTGCCCACCCAATGTACGAGCTTTGTCAGCCATGGTATCGCAATCCAGCACCGCAAAATAGGTCATCCAATGTGCGGGGATTTCATCTCCCCATTCTTCGCTCATCTGTAGCATGCCCGCGACAACCGTGTCGCGTGCGCTGAACAACACATAATCCATGCCTTCCATCGGCTTATCTTGCGCCTGCCAGCCCAGCAAAGCACTGTAAAACGCTCTGCTTTTTTGACTACTGCGTGTCGCCAGTTCAAACCAGTAAGGCACATTAGCTTCCAGTTCACGGTGACACCCCGGGTGCTCTTTTGCCTGCCAAAGCGCAAAATGGGCCCCCTCAGCGGGCTCCTGTAACATCACCATTCTGCCCGCTTCAGGCACATCATGCGGGCCAGCAATGATCTCAGCGCCCAGAGCCTGTGCTCTGTCTGCCATCTCATCCACATTCTCAACAGCGATATAACTCAACCACTGGCTCTGCGCACCCGCTTCTTTCTGCTGCGGCATCATCTGATACATAGCAGCAATATCATCGCCCTGCTTTTGCAGCATAGTATAGTAAGCGCCCTCTCCAATCGGTTGGTCATCAAACCCCCAATCAAAAAGTTGCGTGTAAAAGGTTTTTGCCTCTTGCCAATTGCTGGTGCATAGCTCTGCCCAACAAAACGCCCCCACCCGGTTATAAGAAACTAATGCCATAATGCACCCACTGATAAATTGTCATTCACCGATTAAGTGAAGCACTGGATGCACGATAGAGCAATAATTAAGTCACCATGCACCTAATAATGTTGAACAAATTGCACACCCAACTCATGGTTTTCATAATCACGATTACGTTCTAGTTTAAAAGACAGGTTGAACATACTGTCCTGAGTCATAAACCAGCTCAGGGAGGTATTTAAGTAATGACTGCGGCTTGACTCAGCGACAGCACCACTTGTCGCCCCCAACTCCAGCGTAAATTTACTGTCTACCAGTACATCGGCCGATAAGCCAGCCATGGCTTTGATATAGCCACGGGTATGACTGACATCCGATGTCACCCCCCCACCCAGTAACCAATAACCCAATATATCTCTGTGTAACTGATATGATTTGCCAGCAAGACCTGAGAGCTCCAGCAACGACTTTTCATCGAGCTGTTGCGTTTTTTGTGGCCGGTAACCAAAGTACACCTGTGAAGATAATTGTCCAAATGCTGGCAGAGATGCCGCTAAAGATCGGGCTTTATAAAGCGTCAGCTCATCCAGACTCAAACTTTGCGCATCAAAATCATAAGCCAAGACGGTATAACCCATTTGCAATTCTGATTCCGACAAGTACTGGCGATTATCACTTTGCAAAAAATGTCCGGCAGGTAACCAGCCTAGTTTAATTACATCATGGCCATTTCTTTGCCTCGCAAATCGCAGATCAAAAGAAGAATCTTGGGGGGCTTTAGTCGGCATTTTGTGATGCATCAGATTAAGCTGATGCTGATCGACTTCAGCCTGAAGATGCGTAACCTGCGTCTGTGCACGTTCGGAGACAGGCAGGTATTTCAGCGATCTCGTCAGGTACTCTTTCTCAAGCGGCGTTAATGACATCTGATCCAGGGCAGACAAATCATTGGCAAGCAACTGCTCCATTCTGGCCAGACTGGAGGCCGGTAGCTCATCGGACATGGCATGTACGAGCCATAAATCTGATGCATCGACATGCACTGTATCTACTTGCTGATGCGCTTTAGCTGCCTTAACAACATCCAAAGGTGATACTATGCTGCCTTTTTCATCAATAATATCGGTATTAAGCAGAGCCAATAGTTCCAGAGTCATCGTAGCGCAGTTATACGATTGAAAATAATATACTAACTCTTTGCCTTTAAGCTCCCATAAGTGTAACTGCAGTAACGATAACTTTTCAGGGTCTGCCTTTAATTTATACTGCCACAAGCTGCGCTGTTCAATATCACGATACTTCACCAAATCTTTGGCAAATGGCCGCACAGAGAAAAACCCTGGCATTCCCGTATAGGTACTTTCAACCAGTAGTTTAAATGGGTTGAATGTGGTGATTTCCGTAAAATAAGCCAAAGAATGGGCCACATCCGTCCCTTTGTGATTTTTGCCTTCAGCCTTAAAAAAGATATGTCCCATCATACTGGATGCAGACGTCACCACTTCTGATGCAAAAACCAGTGTCAGTGAATCAAAGGGAACATAATCAAGAAACTTTTGTAATTCAGGGCATTGTTGTGCCATATCGGGAGAGAGTGTGTGCCCCGTGACTTGCGATATCAGCGTCACTCGCGCGGGAAACTGGCAATAAGCAAGGTGGAGATCTTCATTCATTAACGCCAGTGTTTTATCCAGTTCAGCCTTTGCCGAGAAGCGGCCTGACTCAGCAGAAAGTACAAACTGTGGGTCCTCGATCTGAGGCATACCATTGTCATCTAGATGAAGTAACAGATGCCACTGTTTTGACTCAGCGAGACGCTCCAATGGCGCTGTGGTAAGGGCAACAGCCTGAGCAGTAAATAAAAAAAAAGCTGTTATAAAACAGCTTAATATTTGTTTCATACTTGCGCTACAGCTTAGTTATCACACTGAATTTCTACGCTGTCTGCATAATCCCACATTTTACCTGTAGAGGCATCTGTGGTTGAACCCAGCAGACCACCAATCACGATGTTACCGAAGAATGCAGGCGTGACAGATTTCTTAACTGGTGTTTCAGAAGCACAGCCCGCAGCTGTTGTTCTGATCACTTTGTCCTGACCGTCTCTTAGTACCTGAACGGCACCTGGCGTGTTTGACTGGTTACCATCAGCAGTCACTTCAACAACTTTACCTGTGTTTGTTGTTACCTGAATAGTTTGCATATCAGAAGTCATAACGCTTGCGCAGCCAGACAACATTACTAGTGCAGCAGCAGGGATAATTGAGTATTTCATTTCCATTTATCTTTATATTAAAAAAGTTACCTAAATTCTACACATAGGTACAGTTCTGTCAATGAAAATGTTCATTATACATTCAGAAAAAACGAATAATTGAACAAATATCAACCAGCCAATAATATACCTGAATGTAATACTTTTTATACCAATGAAATGAGCGTTCCGTTCGCCAAAGACTGTGAATAAAATGACTCAACTTCAGGCTAACAAAGTGTATTTATTGATTATGGGCTCGTATTATAACTATTAGTTAATCAGGTTTTCCTCTCTGTTTCCTGATTCAAAATTGTGTCCGATTATAACCATTCATTGATGCGTAAATAACAACAGCTGCAACTTTATACTACATGACAAATCACCTGCCACCATTTGACCAGATGCTTATCCCGCACTCTCCGTTCGCAAGGGCGACGAATGAACAAAGCACCGCTTCGCAGCACGAGGAGGTGAGCGCATGGACCCACATGGATGTGGGGAAGTAGAATAATGCAGGAGCAATTATCGAGATGCGCGATGGGCATCGCTACATGGGTGTACTTCCACACCGCATGTTCCATCGCCCTATTTCAGGCATTAAAAAAGGCCGCACCTTTTACAAGGAAACGACCTTTTTCACAGTGTTACTGCAATCGGTAGATTATTCTACGATTGTAGCTACAAGCACCTACATTACCCTGTGGAAGGCGCCACCTATCGTGTAAAGGGCTAATGACACAGTGCTTGCACTAGCATTTCCTTTGCGCAAGGGCGACGAATGAACGACAAAAATATCTGGAATATTTTTGAACAGCTACGCTGGCTCGAAGAGCGTAAGGCAGGAAGCCTTGAGTCACCACCGCTTCGCAGCACGAGGAGGTGAGCGCATGGACCCACATGGATGTGGGGAAGTAGAATAATGCAGGAGCAATTATCGAGATGCGCGATGGGCGTCGCTACATGGATGTACTTCCACACTGAACTATCCATTGTCATATTTCAGGCATTAAAAAAGGCAGCACCTTTTACAAGGAAGCGACCTTTTTCACAGTGTTACTGCAATCGGTAGAGTATTCTACGATTGTAGCTACAAGCACCAACATTACCC